>JANLUG010000681.1:0-3790 GCA_031363335.1 Gammaproteobacteria bacterium | reverse complement strand
GGCATACCGCAGATTTCCACCGGCGACATGCTGCGTGCAGCCGTCAAAGCCGGTACGCCGCTCGGGCGTCAGGTCAAAAAGGTGATGGACAGCGGTGCGCTCGTCTCCGACGACATCATCATCGCGTTGGTGAAGGAACGCATTCAACAACCCGACTGCGCGAACGGATTTCTGTTCGATGGATTCCCCCGAACGCTGGTCCAGGCGCAAGCGTTGATCGACGCGGGCGTCGATCTCGATGGTGTGGTCGAGATCGCCGTAGCAGAGGAAGAAATCGTAAAACGTCTTAGCGGACGGCGTGTTCACGAAAAATCCGGGCGCGTGTACCACGTGATCTACAACCCGCCGAAAGTCTCAAATCGAGACGATGAGACGGCTGATGTGCTCGTCCAGCGCAAGGACGATGAAGAAGCGACCGTACGCGAGAGGTTGGCGGTGTATCACCGCCAGACGTATCCGTTAGTGGATTTCTACAGCAAATTGGCTGCGAAAAACCGCGTTCGCTATGCGAAGGTCGAAGGCATCGGCAGCGTCGATGAGATCAGAGACGCGGTGTTGTCGAAGTTGAAGAGCTTCGAATCGTGATCAACGGCGCGCGTGGCGCTCACTTCTGATCACACGCGTGCTGTTCCTCATCTCGCAAAAGCTCGCACGAAGGGGTGGAATTTAGTTTCATTTCACCTATTATCTCCACCGCGCGTCCTAAGATGCTGTTTGTCTTGAGACGTTTGTTTGAGTTCAACAATGCCGAGGAGATGAAAGAATGGCGAAAGCTAAGGCTAAGAAGAAAGCCGCACCGAAGAAGAAAGCTGCGAAGAAAAAAGTAGCGAAGAAGAAAGTCGCTAAGAAGAAGGCCCCGACTCGTCGCATGGCCGCCGCGCGCAAGAAGCCCGCGAAGAAAGCCGCAGCTAAGAAGAAAGCCGCACCGAAGAAGAAAGCTGCAAAGAAAAAAGTAGCGAAGAAAAAGAAAGTGGCTAAGAAGAAGTAATAGAAAGAAGCAGTAGTCGATGAGAGCGAAAGTTCTCACCGATTGAAAATTTGGGGCGAGATTAGCGGGGTACCAACCCAGCGTCTCGCCCCGATTCATTTCAGGCGGCGCGATTTCTCTCGCGCGTAACGCGTCAGCCCAACAGTCCCCGCAACGGCAGAATCGATACCGAACTGCCGCGTAAGAGATCTGCGCTTCCACGCGGCACTTCGATCAAACAGTTGGCGCCGCGAAAGCTGCCGATCCGGTTCGAACTCTGGTCCGATGTGGGTTGCACCGAGATGCCCTGCGCGCCGATCGAGTAGGCGCCGCGTTGATATTCCACGCGACCCGGTTCGTGCTCGATATCGGCGTCGAGCGTGGCGGCGACCGTCAGCGGCGGATCGCGATGGGTGCCCGCAAGCGTGGCGAGAATGGGTTTCACGAGCATCAGGAACGTGACGATCGTCGACACCGGATTGCCCGGCAAGCCGAAGAAGTGACAGTCGTCGATGCGCCCATACGCCAACGGCTTGCCCGGTTTGATCGCGATCTTCCAGAACTCGATCCGTCCGAGGCGCGCGACGATGTCGCGCACGTAGTCTGCGTCGCCGACCGATACGCCACCGGATGTCATCACCACGTCGTGATGCGCCGCCGCCGTTCGCAAGGTCGCTTCGATGACCTGCGGATCGTCCGGCAGGATACCGAGGTCCTGGATGACCACCGGTGTGTCGCGCAGCAACTGATGCAGGACGAAACGATTCGCGTCGTAGATCTGTCCTGGGCGCAACGTATCCCCCGCATTGCGAAGCTCGTCGCCGGTCGAGAACAACGCGAGTCGGATCAAGGGCCGTGCGCTGACAGTGGTGAGACCGCACGCCGTTAGCCACGCAAGATCGAACGGGCCGAGCTGCAAACCCGCGCTTGCGAGAACGGCGCCGTTCTCGATGTCGTGACCCGGCGGCCGGACGTTCGTATGCATGATAGGGCGCGCCTGCAGGACGATGTTGGCGTCAAGGCGCTGCACGTGCTCTTGAATCACGACGGTATCGCAACGCGCGGGCATCATCGCGCCGGTGAAGATGCGTATCGCGTGATTCGCGCGCGGCATGTCTGCGAACGGCGTTCCTGCTCTGCTTTCTCCTTGAACCGGCAATAGGTAAGGCGCCGTACCGTTGAACACCGGATCGCCGCCGCAGATCGCGTAACCGTCCATTGCCGACGCAAAGAAAGGGGGCACGTCCATCGGTGCCACGATCGTTTCGGCGAGTACACGATCTGCCGCGTTCTGTAACGCAACGACCTCTGCTGCACCCGCGATGGGCGAGACGATGGAACGAAGTAGCGTCAGCGCTTCGTCGAGCCCGAGAAACTGGCGTGTGTTCAACTTAGAATGCCGCCGATGAAGATTCAGTCGGACCATGGTCGCGAAGCCTCCGACGACGCGCAAGCGCCGACGCTGCTGGCGCTCGAGACGTCGACGGCGGCGTGCTCCGTGGCGCTTTCATTGCGCGGCATCGTCTACGAAGACCATCGGATCGTTCCGCGCGAACACAATCGTCTGATCCTGCCGATGATCGATGCGTTGCTGCAAGCGCACGGTGTCGAGAGAGGCGCGCTCGACGCGATTGCGTTCGGCCGCGGACCTGGTTCGTTCACCGGCGTGCGGATCGCGGCGAGTGTCGCGCAGGGCATCAGTCTCGGGATTGCGATTCCGGTCGTGCCGGTATCGTCTTTGGCGGCACTGGCGCAGACGGCCATCGCAGCGCGAGACGATGTCGACTGCGTGCTTGCCACGATTCGTTCGCGCGCCGACGAGATCTACTACGCGGTGTATCGCCGCGACGGCGAACTCGGCGTACTGAGCGGTGACGAGTCGATCGCGACGGCGTCGGACCGGGACTGGCCGGTGGGTGTAGACGCCGGCTGTTGGATCGTCGGCGACGGCGCGGCGCACTACGCGGACCGGCTCGCCGGATTGCGTCTACAAGCCGATGCAACGTTGTTGCCGTCCGCGCGAGGTGTTCTTCAGCTGGCGCTGCGTGCATTTGCCAACGGCGAGTTCGTCGATAGCGCGGATGCGCTGCCGGTATACCTTCAAGGCACGCGACCATGGCGCAAACTCGCCGAATGAGCAGTCGCTTCTATACTTGCTGCCATGACCGGCCATCCCTGTGTTGTTAGATGAGCGCCGCCACGAACCTCATATCGGGCGCGTCGGGCGAGCTCTTGTCGCGATGGTTTCCGGCATCGCCTCGTTCGTATGCTCTCGGCACGGCTGCGGAGCCCGCAACGCGCACCGGCGACGCGCGCCCGAGTCGTGTCGGTGGCGCGCCGCTGGCAGGTGCGCAGGCTGTAACAGCGTATCAACGCACCGCGGCGCTCGACGCGCTGCAGGTACTGTCCCGTATCGACGAGCACGCCTGATCGAGCCAAGGCTTCGGCGCCGATGAGCGTTTCCGATCCGCTATCGCGGGATGCGTATCGACTCGTGCGCGTGGAGGGTCGCCTGGAGTTGCGCGGCGACGATGGCGCCGGCGCTGGTGTGTGTCTGCAGATCGACGACGTTCAGCGCCGGGTTCGCCAGGGTCGCAAGCTCGCGCTCGCAAAGGCCTGCGGTGTGCGTCCCGCGCTGCGCGTCCTCGATGGCATGGCTGGACTTGGCCTCGACGGCATCACGCTCGCCATGCTCGGTTGCGACGTATTGATGGTGGAACGCGATCCGCTCCTGTCTGCGTTACTGAGCGATGCAGTTGACCGCGTTCGAGCCGACATCGCCGAGCCGGGTGCAGTCGCATATCAGACCGGCGATGTGCGCCA
>JANLUG010000815.1:0-1112 GCA_031363335.1 Gammaproteobacteria bacterium | reverse complement strand
GAGCCCACAGGGATGTGGTCTTCTGCGTGTCCGGCGCAACAAGCATCCACTTCCGCCGGATATCGAAGCGCTAAGCTCGCTGCACTGTCACCGTGGTTCGGAACGCGACCATTTGCCATAATCCGCGCCCGCTGCGGGTGTAGTTCAATGGCAGAACGGCAGCTTCCCAAGCTGCATACGAGGGTTCGATTCCCTCCACCCGCTCCATCCATCCACGGTATCAGTCGGTCCGTTCTCTATCGGAACAGTTGCATGCGATCAGAACGCTATCGCTGGGTACTCGCATGCAATCTGTTCGCGATTCTGACGGTGTCGTCGGGGCTCGGGTTCTACAACCTGTCGGTCTACATGCATGCGCTGGCCGCGCAGCGTGGCTTTGCCGTTTCGGCCGTCTCCAATGCGGTCGGTCTGTTCTTTCTGATGGGCGGCATGTCCGGATTGTTTGTCGGTCGGATTCTGCAGCGCCGCGATGCGCGCCTTGTCATGCTCGTTGGCACGCTGCTGTCCGCCGGTTCGATCGCGTGCATCGGCTGGGTTCAGGCGGAGTGGCAGATGTATCTCGTCTACGCGCTGTTCGGCGTAGGGTATACGGGCATTTCGGTGCTACCTGCAACGACGTTGATTACGCGCTGGTTCGATCCGTCGCGGCGACCCGTTGCGCTATCGTTCTCGTCAACCGGCCTGTCTCTGGGCGGGGTGGTATTGACGCCGCTGACTGCGGCGTTGCTCGAGCGCTGGCCGTTGCAGAACGCTATGCCGATGCTCGGGGCGATCCTCGTCGTGTTCATCGTACCCGTCGTCTGGTTTGGAATACGGTCATTTCCGGCGGTACCGGCCGGCGCCCCTTCGCCGCTGCGTCAGGGAACCGCGTTCTCGCTCGCTGTGCGGTCGCGTTTCTTCGTCGTTCTGACGATGGGTTACGTGCTGGCGATGGGTGCGCAGGTCGGCGCGATTGCGCATATGTACAACCGCGGCGTGGCGATCGCGACGCCGCTACAGGCGTCGTTCGCGGTGTCGGTGTTGGCGACGTTGTCGGTGATCGGGCGTTTGTTGGGCGGTCTGCTCGTCAGTCGCATCTCGATCAAGGGGTTCACGCTGACGAACGTCGTTGG
>JANLUG010000629.1:0-1053 GCA_031363335.1 Gammaproteobacteria bacterium | reverse complement strand
GCGATGTCTTCCATCTTGCGACCGGTTGCGCCGAGCGCGGAGTTGCCGCCGATGCCGGCGATCATCTGGCGCTCGTGCTGCAGCAGCCGTTTCGCGATCGTCCAGCCGTGGTTCTGCTGGCCGACGAGGTTCTGCTTCAGCACTTTGACGTTGTCGAAGAAGGTCTGGCAGAACGGCGATGAGCCGCTGATCAAACTGATCGGCGATGTAGAGACGCCGGGCGACTCCATATCGAACAGCACGAAGCTGATGCCTTCGTGTTTCGGCACGTCGAAGTTCGTGCGCACCAGACAGAAGATCCAGTCGGCTTCATCCGCATACGACGTCCAGATTTTCGAACCGTTGACGACGTAGTAGTCGCCCTTGTCGTCGGCGCGCGTGCGCAGACCCGCCAGGTCCGAACCGGAGCCGGGTTCCGAATAACCCTGGCACCAGCGGATTTCACCGCGGACGATCTTCGGCAGATGTTCCAGCTTCTGCGCTTCGTTGCCGAACTCGAGCAGGGCCGGGCCGAGCATCCAGATGCCGAAGCTCGACAGCGCCGGCCGCGCGTTGATGCGGCCGAGTTCCTGCTGCAGCACGCGGTTTTCGTCGATCGACAGTCCACCGCCGCCGTATTGCTTCGGCCACATCGGACACGTCCAGCCTTTCTCGGCCATCCGCGTCAGCCAGACGCGCGATTCGGGATTAACGAACTTCTCGCGCCGGCCGCCCCACACGGATTCTTCTTCGGTGCCGGGCGTGCGCATCGACGGCGGGCAATTGGCTTCGAGCCAGGCACGGGTTTCGCTGCGGAATGTGTCGAGATCGGTCACGGTCTTTACCTTGGCTTTGATTCGTGAGGTGGCGATTTTAGCGGGGTTATCGTTGCGCGCGCAGCCCTCAACGTCGCCCATTTACGTTCTGCTATAGTGCCGCGGTTTTCACGATCCGCGGGGAGATGATGGCAGGCACCGACGTAGCCTTCGATGCACGGACCTTTCGCAACACGCTGTCGCAATTCTGCACCGGTGTCGTGATCGCGACCGGCGTGCTCGACGGGCAACCGGCCGG
>JANLUG010000606.1:0-1014 GCA_031363335.1 Gammaproteobacteria bacterium | reverse complement strand
ATCAATGTTCGTCGATTGTTCATTGTGCTGGAAAAGGCAGTCGCAATCGCCGCGAAATATCAACTCTTCGATTTCAACGACACCTTCACCCGTTCTATGTTCGTGAGCATGGTCGAGCCATTCCTTCGGGATGGACACTTTCAGTCGATCGGCGTCGGCCTGAAGGCTGATCCGCGGCAACGGTTCGCCGATGCGATTGCGCCGCAGAACTACGGCCACACGCAAGAGCACTGCGAGACGCGTCAACGTCGTGCGCTCGTCCGCGTCGATCCGCTCGAATTCGGGTGTCGGAAACTTGCGACGGTGCGCGCGTACGAGCAATGCGAGCCGCAATTTGTCGGTTTGCGAAAAGCCCGCGAGATCCATGTATTGCAGCAGATAGTGGCCGTGCTTGTGATACTGGCTGTGCGACACGTCCATGCCGATCTCGTGCAGCATCGCGCCCCAGCGCAACAATCGTTCGTATTCGTCGTCGCCAAGACCCCATGCGGCCGCAATCTGTACGAGCAGCGTCTGAGCGGTTTCAGCGACTTTCTGCGCGTGCGGTTCGTCGACGTGATAGCGCCGCGCGAGATCTGCGACGCTGTGTTCGCGCACATCCTCGTGACGCACGCGTCCGATCAGTTCCTGCAACAGACCTTCTCGCAACGCGCCGCTCGATACGGTCAGCCGTTCGACGCCGAGTCCTTCGAACACCGCGCGAAGGATCGCGACGCCGCCCGGAAACACCGGTGTGCGTTCGCTCGGTAGACTCTCGAGCGATATCTGGTCGATGCGTCGAGCTGCAATCAGCGCCTTCGTGATGTCGGTGAGGGCGGCGGTCGTCAGCCCATCTACCGCGCCGCGTTGCATCGCGACGTCGTTGATCGCGTTGATTGTGCCGGAAGTACCGATCACGCTATCCCAGCCGCGGCGCCGATAGAGTGCCTCTACCGGCTCGAGCTCCTGACGAGCGGCAAGTTCCGCGGCGTTGAAGCGGCCTGGTTTCAATTCGCCGTCGTCGAAGTCGAGGAT
>JANLUG010000559.1:0-1555 GCA_031363335.1 Gammaproteobacteria bacterium | reverse complement strand
CGCCGTTGACGGTGGCCTGCGACGGACGCTTCTCGCGCATGCGCAAGATCCTGCAGCTCGAAGCGCCCGGACAATCGCCGCCGATGGATGTGGCGTGGTTGCGACTGCCGCGACGCGACGATGACGGACACGAAGAAGGCGTGTTCTATATCGGCAACGGCCACCTGCTGGTGATGTTCAATCGTCCGGACGTGTGGCAGATCGGCTACGTGTTGCCAAAGGGCGACTTCAGCGCTGTGAAGGCGCTCGGCATCGATGCGTTCCGCCATTCGATCGCCGATCTCGCGCCGTGGCTCGGCGATCGCACGTCGGTGATTCAGGAGTGGCACGACGTGCATCTGCTGTCGGTGAAATCCGATCGCCTGCAGCGTTGGCACTATCCGGGGTTGCTGCTGATCGGAGACGCGGCGCACGTGATGTCGCCGGTGTTCGGCGTGGGCATCAACTATGCGATCGCCGATGCAGTCGAACTGGTCAACGCGGCAACCGAGCATCTGCTGCGCGGATCGATGCCGGAATCTGCGCTCGCCGAGGTACAGCGGCTTCGAGAACGCCCGACACGGATCATTCAACGGATGCAGGGTGTGGTGCAGGAACGCATCGTGCGGCGCGCGCTCGGCGGGCAGGACTTCGACCTGCCGTTGATTGCAAAACTGGTGCTACGCACGCCCATGCTGCGCGACGTACCCGCGCGCATCATCGCGTCGGGTTTGTCGCCGGTGCGGCTCGCGGTGGTGTAGCGAGAGGCGTCAATCGACGCGACGTGCGTCGCCTTCCACCGGCAAGCCGTGCCGGTTGAAGTGATCGGCCGCTCAGCGGTTACCATAGCGGTCATTTCATTTGCCGGAGTTCTGTCTTGGCGCGTTCCCGTGAAACCGTCATTTGCGAAGCCGATCTGATCGACAGCGTCGCGGACGCACTGCAGTTCATCTCGTATTACCACCCGCTCGACTTCATCCGCGCCGTGCACGAGGCCTATCTGCACGAAGAGTCGCCCGCTGCGAAGGATGCGATCGCGCAGATTCTCGTCAATTCGCGGATGTGTGCGGAGGGCCACCGGCCGATCTGTCAGGACACCGGCATCGTTACGATTTTCATGAAGGTCGGCATGAACGTGCGCTTCGATTCGGAGCGTTCGCTGCAGGAGATCGTCGACGACGGCGTACGCCGCGCGTATCTGCATCCCGACAACGTGTTGCGCGCGTCGATCGTGTCCGATCCCGCGGGCGCGCGTACGAACACGAAGGACAACACGCCGGCCGTGCTGCACGTCGAACTCGTCGCGGGCAACACCGTGGACGTGCAAGTCGCGGCGAAAGGCGGCGGTTCCGAGAACAAGTCGAAGATGGTGGTGCTGAATCCGTCGGACTCGATCGTGGATTGGGTGGTGAAGACTGTTCCCACGATGGGCGCCGGCTGGTGTCCGCCCGGCATGCTCGGCATCGGCATCGGCGGCAGCGCCGAGAAGGCCATGGTCCTGGCCAAGGAAGCGCTGATGGAACCGATCGACATGCACGAGCTCAAACAGCGCGGGCCGAAGTCACGCATCGAGGAA
>JANLUG010000506.1:0-15130 GCA_031363335.1 Gammaproteobacteria bacterium | reverse complement strand
CGACCCCGACGTGCTGCTGCGCAGTTTCCAGGAGCTCGGCCTCGGCGGCGACGACAACCAGCGCTGGCAGACGATGGTCGGCGCGAGCAACGGCATCGTGCTGGTCACCGGCCCGACCGGGTCCGGCAAAACCACCACCCTCTATTCGACGCTGAAGCAGCTCGCGACGCCGCAGGTCAACGTCTGCACCATCGAAGATCCGATCGAAATGGTCGAGCCGTCGTTCAACCAGATGCAGGTGCAGCATCAGATCAAATTGTCGTTCGCCTCCGGCGTGCGTTCGCTGCTTCGGCAAGACCCCGACATCATCATGGTCGGTGAGATCCGCGACCTCGAAACCGCCGAAATGGCGATTCAGGCGGCGCTGACCGGTCACCTGGTGATCTCGACGCTGCACACGAACGACGCGCCGAGCGCGGTCACCCGACTGATCGATCTGGGGGTGCCGCCGTACCTCATTAAAGCGACCGTGATCGGCGTGATGGCGCAGCGGCTGGTGCGGACGTTATGCCCGCACTGCAAGCAGCCGGAGCCGGTCGACGTCGAAGCGTGGAATCTCCTCACCCGGCCGTTCAAGGCGCGGCCGCCGACGCAGATCATGAAGCCGGTCGGTTGTCTCGAATGCCGCGACACCGGCTATCTGGGTCGGATGGGTGTGTACGAGATCATGCTGCTCACCGAGGCACTGCGGCAGCTGATCAAGGCCGATAGCGACATCGATACGCTGCGCTTGCAGGGCATCAAGGACGGCATGCGGACGCTGCGGTTGTCCGGCGCGCAGAAGGTCGGCGCGGGGCTGACCACCATCGCCGAAGTGCTCAGAGTTACGCCTTCCAGCCAGAACGAATAGCGCGAGCAGCGTGTTCGATCCCAGCTTTCTGCCGGAGCCCCTCGCCCGCGCGGCGACGTCGGCGTGGCAGCGCTTTCGGGAACGCGTAGAACCCAGCATTGCAGCGCGCATCGATGCGTGGCTGAAGGCGCATGCGACCGGCGCGCGGGAAATGGTGCGGATGTTCGCGCTGAGCGAGTTCGCGGGCACAGTCGCCGCAACGCGGCCGGAAGCGTTTGCCGGATTCCTGCAGTCGCAGGCTTATCTGCAGCCGCCGTCGAGCGACGTTGTCGGCTATGCGCTGGCCGGGGTCGAAGACGTCGAGGTGCTGAAGAGCCGGCTGCGCCACCTCCGCAACGCCACAATGCTGCACATCATCTGGCGAGATCTGAACCATCGTTCCGAGCTGGCTGAGACGACGCATTCGCTGACCCGCCTGGCCGACCAGCTCATCGTTGCTGCGCTTACGACGCTGCATGCCTGGGCGGTTGCCGCCGACGGCGAGCCCGTCGGAAGCCTCTCGGATAAACCGCAGCATTTGGTCGTGATCGCGCTCGGCAAGCTCGGCGCCGGGGAGCTGAACCTGTCGTCCGACGTCGATCTCATGTTCGCGTATCCGGAAGCCGGCGAGACGCGCAAGGGCAACCGCACGAACCAGCAGTTCTTCACGCGCCTCGGTCAAAAGCTGATCAACGTGCTCGACTCGATCACGGTGGATGGCTTCGTATTCCGCGTCGATATGCGCCTGCGTCCTTACGGCGATAGCGGCGCGCTGGTGCTGCACTTCGACGCGATCGAGCGGTACTACGAGGAGCAGGGTCGTGATTGGGAGCGCTACGCATGGATCCGCGCGCGTCCGTGTGCCGGTGACGTCGAAGCGGGACGGCGGCTGATCGACGATCTGAAGCCGTTCGTGTTCCGACGCTATCTCGACTTCGGCGCGATCCAGTCGCTGCGCGAGATGAAAGGCCGCATCGATTCGGAGCGCAGCCGAAAGGCGATGCGTCACGACGTGAAGCTCGGCCCCGGCGGTATCCGCGAAGTGGAGTTCGTCGCGCAGATGCATCAGCTGATCTGGGCCGGCCGCCAGCCCGCTCTGCAATGCACCGGCGTGGTCGAGACGCTGAACGCAATTGCTGCACAAAAGCTGATGACGCGGACCCAGGCCGACCAGCTCGCGACCGCCTATCGATTCCTGCGCAACACCGAGCACCGGTTGCAGGCGATTCGCGACGAGCAGACGCAGCTGTTGCCGGCTTCACCGCTCGATCAGGCGCGTGTCGCCGCCGGCATGGACTACGACGATTTTGTGCAGTTCGGCCATGCGCTCGATGCACATCGCTCGATCGTGGCGCGCGCGTTCGAATCGGTGATTCAGGCGGACCCCGGCGATTCGGTGGAGCGCTGGCAACCCGCCTGGCTCGCCGGCGACGTGGTGGCGTTAGCGGCCGAGTTGTCGGAAGTCGGGTTCGGTACCCCTGAAGAGATTGCCGCGTTGATCAGCCGTTTGTGCACGACACGCGATCGGCCGTGGGTCGGTGGCGAAGGCCGCGCCCGACTCGACGCGCTGATCCCGAGGCTGCTCGGCGAAGCGCAAAAGACGGCGCGCCCGGACCTGACGCTGGCGCGGCTCGTGCCGCTGCTCGAAGCGACGGTGCGGCGCTCTGCCTACTATGTGCTGCTGCTCGAAAATCCGGCCGCGTTGCAATTGCTCGTAGAGATCTGCAGCGCCAGCCGCTGGCTGGCGGATGAGTTGTGCCGGCACCCGGTGCTGCTCGATGAGTTACTCGATCCGGCGCTGCTCTACACGATTCCGGATATCGACGCGCTGCGCTCCGAACTGCAGACCCGGCTGAGCGCTGCCGAGCATGGCGGCGAAGAGGCAGAGCTCGAAGTGCTGCGCGGTTTCAAGGAGACGCATCATTTCCGGGTGGCGGCCTGCGAAGTGCGCGGCATTCTGCCGCTGATGAACGTATCCGACTATCTGACTTTCCTCGCTGAAGTCATCCTGCAGGAAGCACTGCAGATCGCATGGAAGCGGACGGCCGAGACGATGGAAGCGCCGCCACAGTCGTTTGCGATCATCGGTTTCGGCAAACTCGGCGGGCTCGAACTCGGCCCAGGCTCCGACCTCGACATCGTTTTTCTGCACGACCTCGACGCGCAACACAATCGCTTCCTGCACCGGATGGTGCGTCGGCTGTTGCACGTCCTTACGGCGCGCACGCACTCGGGCGCGCTTTATGACGTCGATACACGGCTGCGTCCTTCCGGGCAGGCCGGCACGATGGTCAGTTCGCTGGCGGCATTCGCTCAGTATCAGCAGCGCGATGCCTGGGTTTGGGAACATCAGGCACTGGTGCGTGCGCGGCCGGTTGCCGGCGACCCGGCGGTGCGCGGCGCCTTCGAGCAGATCCGCCGCGAGACGCTCTGTCGGGTCCGCGATCATGCCGAGCTGCGCGATGCGATCGTCGATATGCGACGGCGCGTCGGTGATTCCGCGAGCGCTGCAGTGGACCTCAAGCGCGCGGCGGGCGGTATCGTGGATATAGAGTTTATGGTCCAATACCTCGTATTGGCCTGGGCCGCAGAGCATCCATCACTCGCCGACTGGACCGACAACGTCCGCATTCTCGAGAGCGCGGCGACGGTGGGGCTCCTCGACAGCGAGACAGCGGTGGCGCTGAAAGACGCGTATCTCGCACTCCGCTCCGAGCGACATCGTGAAGCACTGGATATTCCCGACGATGGCCGCGCCCGAGAGGTACTCGAGCGCAACGTAACGCTGATCCGCGCGCAGTGGAGCCGTCTGCTCACGCCGGATTCCTAAAGGAGAATTTCGATGGCGAACCCGTCATTCGCAGATCGCGACGGTTGGATCTGGATGAACGGCGAACTGGTGCCGTGGCGCGACGCGAAGGTGCACGTATTGACGCATACGCTGCACTACGGACTCGGCGTATTCGAAGGTGTGCGCGCGTATGCGACGCAGCGCGGCGCGACGATCTTCCGGCTGCACGATCACACCCAACGGCTGTTCGATTCGGCGCACATCCTCGGCATGAAGATTCCGTATTCGAAGGATGAGTTGAACGCGGCGCAGTGCCAGGTTGTGAAGGCAAACGGGCTCGACGAAGCCTATCTGCGGCCGATGTGCTTCCTCGGCTCCGAACAGATGGGTCTGCGCGCCGAAGGGTTGTCGGTGAACGTCAGCATCGCGGCGTGGCCGTGGCCTTCTTACATGGACCCCGCCGCGCGCGACCGCGGCATCAAAGTACGGACGTCGTCGTACACGCGCCATCACGTCAACATCACGATGTGCAAGGCGAAGGCGAACGGCAACTACATCAACTCGCTGCTGGCGTTGCGCGAGGCCCTCGATTGCGGCGCGGACGAAGCGTTGCTGCTCGATGCGGAAGGCTACGTCGCCGAAGGCAGCGGCGAGAACGTCTTCGTGGTGCACGACGGCGAGTTGCATACGCCTGAGCTGACGTCGTGCCTGAACGGGGTCACGCGGCGCACCTTGATGGCGCTGGCGCAGGAGTTGGGACTTACAGTGCGCGAGCGGCGGATTACCCGCGACGAGGTCTACATCGCCGACGAAGCGTTCTTCACCGGCACCGCGGCTGAGGTTTTGCCGATCCGCGAACTCGACGGCCGCAGCATCGGCAGCGGCGGGCGCGGTCCGATCACGGCCAAGCTGCAGGGGTTGTACTTCGATCAGGTCCGCGGCAAACGCAACATACATCCGGAGTGGCATACGCCCGTCACTGATCTGGCTTAGGACTCGGTTGCCACGCTCTGCGGTGAAGCGCCCATGAAGATTCTGATCGTGGCTCCGGCCTGGATCGGCGACATGGTGATCGCGCATGCACTGGTTCGCGCGCTGGTTGCCGCGGATCCGCACGCCGACGTTCATATATTGGCGCCCGCGGCGACCGTGCCGCTGTGTCATCGCATGCCAGGCGTAGCGGATGTCATCACGCTCCCGGTCGGCCACGGTGAACTCGGATGGCGCGCGCGACGCCGTATCGGACGGGCGTTGCGGCAGGTGGGTTACGATCGCGCAATCGTGCTGCCGAACAGTTTCAAGTCTGCGCTGGTGCCGTTCTTCGCGCGGATTCCGCGGCGTACTGGATGGCGCGGCGAATGGCGTTTCGGCGTGTTGAACGACGTGCGCACGCTCGACAACAACTGGTATCCCCGGCTGCTCGACCGATTCGTTGCGCTCGCAGCCGAGTCCGGCTCGCCGCTGCAAGAGGTCGAACCGCAACTCGTCGCGGATCCCGTCCGCGCCGCGACCCTCGTCGCGGATTTGGGTCTGTCGACCGATGGTCCGATCCTCGCGCTGTGCCCCGGCGCCGAATACGGTCCGGCGAAGCGCTGGCCGGCTGCGCACTACGCGGCGGTGGCGGCCGAGCACGCCCGTCGCGGCGGTGCCGTGTGGTTGTTCGGTTCGCACGGCGACGCCGACACCTGCGCCGCGATCCGAGCCGCGGTTTCGCCGTTAGTGCAGGCGCGCGTCTTCGATCTGGCCGGACGCACTCAACTGCTCGACGCGGTGGATCTGCTCAGCCTCGCGGCGCAAGTCGTCACGAACGATTCCGGTCTGATGCACGTCGCGTGCGCGCTCGGCGTGCCGGTGGTGGCCATTTACGGTTCGTCGAGTCCGACGTTCACACCGCCGTTGTCGGCGCGTGCACGCGTGCTGTGCGACGCGTTGCCGTGCAGCCCGTGCTTCGAACGAACGTGTCCGCTCGGCCACACCGATTGCCTCAACCGGCTGATGCCGGAACGTGTCGTCGCGGAGCTGTTGCACTGATGCGAATGTTGCTGGTGAAACTGTCGTCGCTCGGCGACGTCGTCCACGCATTGCCGGCCGTCACCGATGCGGCGCGCGCGCATCCGGGGCTGGAAGTGGATTGGGCGGTGGAAGAGGGTTATCAGGCGATCCCGGCGATGCACCCCGCGGTCACGCGGATCATTCCGGTCGCGATCCGGCGCTGGCGTCGGCAGTGGCGCGGCGCCGGCGCGCAAATCGCCGATACGATCCGCAATCTGCGCGCGTCGTCGTATGACCTCGTGCTCGATTCACAAGGGTTGATCAAGAGTTCGGCGGTGGCGCGATTCGGCCGCGGTCCGCATGCGGGATTCGACTCGGCATCGGCGCGTGAGCGGGCGGCGTCGCTCGGCTATCGACACCGCGTGACCGTTGCGCGAAGGCAACACGCGATCGACCGGCAGCGTGCGTTGTTCGCGGGTGCGCTGGGTTATGCCGTGCCGACCGATGCGATCGACTACGGCATCCGCACTGACCGTTCGAACGCCTCCGGAGTCGTGCTCGCGCACGGTACGACGTGGGGCAACAAGCGCTGGCCTGAGCCGTTCTGGGCGGACGTCGCGAATCGGGCACTGCAGCGGGGCGAACGCGTCACGTTACCGTGGGGCAGTGCCGAAGAACTGAATAGTGCGCAGCGCATCGCATCGCTCGCGCCGGGTTCCCAGATTGCGGCGCAACTCGACCTGCGCGGCATGATCGAACTGTTGGCAAGCAGCGCCGCAGTCGTCAGCGTCGATTCCGGCATAGGGCACCTGGCGGCGGCGCTCGGTATCCGGACACTTGCCCTCTACGGACCCACCGACGCAGCGCTGACCGGTTGCCGCGGCGCCTCGGTGGTCAACCTGTCGGCCCAGTTCGGCTGCGCGCCGTGCCTGAGACGGCAGTGCGGCTATCGGGGCGCGCCGGTGATTGTGAATGCGGCGCGCATCGAGCCGCCGTGTTTTGCATCCATCACACCGGAGACGGTGTGGCAGAACTTGTGCCGATCGGCGGATCGCCCGTGAAATTCGCGTTCTGTGTGTTCAAGTATTTCCCGTTCGGCGGCATCTCGCGCGATCTGGAACGCATTGCGTGCGAGAGTCTCGCGCGCGGCCACACGGTGCGCGTCTACACGTTGAGCTGGGAAGGACCGCCGCTGGACGGCGTAGACGTGGTCGTGGCGCCTGTGAAGGGGCTGACGAACCACACCCGTTATGCGCGATTCGCGCAGTGGGTGGCGGAGCACCTGCGCGAGTATCCGGCCGACCTTGTGATCGGCATGAACAAGATGCCGGGCATCGACGTCTATTACGCCGGCGACTCCTGCTACGAAGAGAAATCGCAAACTCAGCGCAATTGGGCGTATCGGATGTCGCCGCGCTATCGTTTGTTCTCGAGCTTCGAACGCGCGGTATTCGGGCGCGACAGCGAAACCGAAATCCTGACGATCTCGGACGTGCAGACGCCGTTGTTCCGCCGTCACTACGGCACGCAATGGGAGCGGTTACACGCATTGCCGCCCGGCATCGATCGCAGCCGCCGCGCCGGCGCGGATCTTGCCGAGGTCCGCCGCGCGTTCTGCGAAGAGTTCGGTGTCGCTCACGATGAGCGGCTCGTTCTGTTCGTCGGCTCCGGATTCATAAAGAAAGGTCTCGATCGGGCGATCGCCGCGTTCGGCGCGCTGCCGGTTTCGCTACGCCGCGCGAGCCGTTTATTCGTCATTGGCGAAGACAACGCGAAGCCGTTCGAGAAGCGCATCGCGCGGCTCGGGCTGACCGATCGCATCACCTTCTTCCGCGGCCGCGACGACGTGCCGCGCTTTCTCTTTTCGGCCGATGCGCTGCTGCTGCCGGCTTACGACGAGAACACCGGTACGGTGATTCTCGAAGCGATGATTGCCGGCTTGCCCGTGCTCGTAACAGAGAACTGCGGATACGCGCATTACGTCGAACAGGCGAATGCAGGACTCGTGGTGCACATTCCTTATGAGCAGCAGTCGCTGAACGACAAGCTGGTCGAGATGCTGACGTCACCCGAGCGCGATCGTTGGCGGCGCAACGGCATCGCGTTCGGTAATCGACCGGAGATCTATCGGCTGGTGGAGTCTGCCGTTGATCGCCTCGAAGCATTTGCGAGCGGACGGTATCGCCGACCGGAACCGAAGCCGGAAATGGCGTTCTGTCTGTTGCAGTATTTTCCGCACGGCGGCCTGCAACGCGACTTCATCCGCACGGCCTTGCGCTGCCAGGAGCTGGGATTTCGGATTCGCATCTACGCACTGTCGTGGGTCGGGCGCATTCCAGACGGCATGGACGTCATCATCGTGCCGGTGCGCGGCTTTGCGAACCACCGCCGTTATGCGCGTTATACGAAGTGGGTTGCCGAGGCGCTGGAAGCGCGACCGGCGGTGTGCGTCGTCGGATTCCATGCCATGCCGGGCCTCGATGTCTACTACGCGGGTGACGCCTGCTACGCGGCAAAAGCAGAGCCGCGACCGCACGGACTGAACTGGCATAACGCGCGGCATCGCTATTTTGCCGACGCCGAACGCGCCGTATTCGGCCGCGGCGGACGCACGAAGATCATGCTGATCGCAGAGAATCAGCGCGCTGCGTTCGAACGCCACTACGCGACAGCGCCGCAGCGATTCGTAACGCTGCCGCCGGGAATCACGCGCGATCGGATGGCGCCTGACAATGCCGAAGAGGTGCGCGCGAACATGCGCGCCGAGTTGGGCGTGAGCGCGGATCAGTTCTTGCTGCTGATGGTTGGTTCCGCGTTCATCAACAACGGCCTCGACCGTTCGTTGATCGCTTTGGCGCAGTTGCCGGAGCATCTGAAACGCCGGACCCGATTGATCGCGATCGGCCACGACAATCCGCGCAGCTTCGTCCGGATGGCGCAGCGCTTGAGGATCAGGGACCGCTTCACGGTGTTGCCGGGGCGCGACGACATCCCGCGGTTCCTGCAGGCCGCCGACCTGCTGTTGCACCCCGCGTACAGCGAGGCGGGCGGCAGCGTGCTGCTCGAAGCGATTGCCGCGGGATTGCCGTCGATCGCGACCGACGTGTGTGGACATGCGGCGTTCGTGGAGCAGGCGATTGCCGGGCGTCTCGTCGCAAGCCCGTTCCGGCAGGATTCGTTCAACGGTATGGTGAACGATGCGCTGGAGGACGACGCGCAGCGCGCGCTGTGGCGGCACAACGGTATCGAATTCGGTCGAACCACCGATCTCTACAGCGGGCCTGCGTGTGCCGCGGCGTGCATAGTGACGGTAGCGACGCCGGCATCTCGGCGCCGCAGCCAAGCCAGCGTCGGAGCGGACGATGACCGACACATTATTTCTGCGTGACGATCTCGCCGCGGCCTGGCGCGGTGCGGATCCGTTCGAGCGCGTCGCGCACCTGGAAGGCGAAATCTTCAGGGATGTAGCGGTGCGCCGCACGTTGCGCTTCGAAGCGGCCGGGCGCAGCTACTTCGCAAAAGTGCATCTCGGCGTCGGTTGGCGCGAGATCCTCAAGAACCTGCTCGTGTTCCGTCTACCGGTGATCGACGCGAGCAACGAATATCACGCGTGTCTGTTGTTGCCTCGATTCGGCGTGTCCACGCCGGCACCCGCTGCTTACGGAATCCGTGGGCGCAGCCCCGCAACACGGCAATCGTTCATCGTCTGCGACGAGTTGACCGATCACGTCAGCCTGTCGACGCTCGCGCAGAACTGGCACGAAGTGCCCCCGACCCCGGCGTTCAAGCGTCAGCTGATTACCGCGGTGGCCGAACTGACGCAGGCGATGCATCGCGCGGGTGTCGTACATCGCGACTACTACCTCTACCATTTGCTCGTGGACGAGATTCAGTTGAAGTCCGGTGTCGTGGCGCTGTCGTTGATCGATCTGCATAGAGCGCAGCTACGGCGAAAAATTCCCCCGCGTTGGCTCGTTAGAGATCTCGCCGCGTTGCTGTTCTGGTGTCTCGATCTGCCGATCACGCGTCGCGACCGGCTGCGCTTCATCCGTGCCTATGAAGGTCGTCCGCTGCGCGTTGCGCTGGGGCGCAACGGCGCATTCTGGGCGCGTGTGCAGAAGCGCGCGATTGTGTTGTATCGCAAAGGACAACGCAAAGGTCTGGTTGCCGACCGCTATGTGCCGGACGCATTCGATGGCTGAGTCGCAGACTGACGACGACGTGCAAGCGGCAGTGCTGCCCGGCGCGGAGCTCGCGCGGCTCGGCCGCGCGTTGCCGGCGACGTACGATGTTTCGATCATCACGACCGACGGCACAGTGACCTTGCATTGCGAAGCGGCACTGCGCGTTCTGCCGGGACGTCGCATCGTGGCGCGCGCTGTCGTTGACGGACGTACCGTGCTTGCCAAACTGTTCGTCGGATCGCGCGCGTCGGTAGAACGCCAATGGGAGGAACGCGGCCACTCGGCGTTCGTGAGAGCGGGTGTTGCGACACCGGCGATCGTCAATCGCGGCACGATCGCAGGCGGCGGCGAAGTGCTGCTGTTCGAATTCCTCGAAGATGCGACGCCCGCAAACGATTCCGATCTGCCGCAGGCGATGCCGATCCTCGCCCAACTGCATGCGCACGGCGTCGTCCAGAACGACCTTCATACCGGCAATCTCCTGCGCACTGCGCGCGGGCTGTTTCTCGTGGACGGCGGCGCCGTCAGCGGCATGGGCACGGACAAGCCGTTGTCGCCGCACGCCAGCGTGCGCAATCTGGCGCTGTTTCTCGCGCAGTTCAGGATTCGCGCCGAAGCCGGTTTCGTCGCGGCATGGCACGCGTATTCAGTGGCGCGTGGCTACAAGACGATCGATGCCGACGGGAAGGAACTCATCGACGCCGTGCATCGCGCGCGGCGCGTACGCGTGCGCGACTATCTTCGCAAGGTGGTGCGCGACTGCAGCGAGTTTCACGCGGAACAGCGTTTCGACAGATATGTCGTATGCGATCGAGCGTGGTTCAAGGGAGACGTTGCGGCTTTGATCGACGACATCGACGCGCGCTTCAACCAGGGCTTCGTCATCAAGGCCGGCAACACGGCGACGGTAGCGCGGCTGTACATCGACGGTGAGGCCTTCGTGATCAAACGTTACAACATCAAATCGTGGCGTCATGCGTTCGCGAGGATGTGGCGACCGACGCGCGCCCAGCGCGCGTGGCAGAACGCCCATTGGTTGCGGATGCTCGGCATCCCGACGTTCCATCCGATCGCTCTGATCGAGCAACGCTTCGGTCCGCTGCGCCGCCGCGCATATCTGGTGATGCGCGACGTCGGCGGCGTGGACCTGCGCGAGCGCTTCGCCAACAAACACATTCGGGTGCTGGTGGGTTTGTTCGGCGATCTGGCGCGCGCCGGGCTCGTGCACGGCGATACAAAAGCGACGAACTTCGTCGACGTCGGCGGCACCATCCATCTGCTCGATCTCGATGCGATGCGCGCGCCGAGAACGAAGTGGGGTTTGCGTCGCGGCGCCGCGCGCGACATCGAACGCTTCGTGTCGAACTGGAAAGACAGCGCGACGATTCGCGCCGCGCTGACTCGCGCCTTTGCCGCGCTGGCGCCGGATGCGGCGCCGCGCGCGCGATGATCATCCTCGGCTTGTCGGGTGCGCTGAACCACGACCCCTCGGCGGCATTGCTGATCGACGGCGAGATCGTGGCAGCGGCGGAGGAAGAGCGTTTCATCCGCGATAAGCACGCGAAGAACCGCATGCCGTTGAACGCGGCGCGATTCTGTCTGGAGTTTGCGGGCATCGCCGCGCGCGATGTCGACGTCGTCGCGTTTCCGTACGCACCGATCGGATTGAGATCGCCGGCGCGCTGGCACTATGCACGGCGCCACTGGTACGCGCCGGATCGCGCGCTCGACGCCTTGTTCAACGGCAATCGACGCTATCGGCGCAACCGCGCGCGCGTATTCGAAATGGGCAGCGCACTCGATGTCGACTGGACCGCGACGGAGTTCGTTCCGGTGGAGCATCACCTCGCGCATGCATCGAGCGCTTATCACCTGTCGGGCTTCGAGGAACGAACGGCGATTCTCGGCGTAGACGGCAAGGGTGAGTACGCGACGACGTTCTTCGGCTACGGCGAGGCCGGTCGTATCCACAAGATCAAGGAACTCTACGATCCGGATTCGATTTCGGGTGTGTACGGCGCGATGACGGAATATCTCGGCTTCGAGATGCTCGACGGCGAATACAAGGTGATGGGGATGGCGCCGTACGGTGACCCCAACAGACACGATCTGTCGCGGCTGTTCCGACGCCGCGGCGGCGATGTGGAAGTGGATACGCAGTACGTCAATACGGTCGGATTGCGGCGCTATCGCGAGGACGGCGTCGGCTACTACTTCAGCCGCAAGCTCGTCGACTGGCTGGGTCCGCGCCGCGTCGGAGACGCAATCGATGTGCCGTTTGTCGATTACGCCGCTGCGCTGCAGGCATTGTTCGAGAAGACGTGCCTAGACCTCGTCGACACGCACCTCGGCGGCATCCTCGCGGAAACCGGAAAGCTCGCGTTCGCCGGCGGCGGCGCGCTGAACGTGAAGCTGAATCAGCGGCTGCTCGCGCGCAGCGACGTGAAAGAGTTGTTTGTCCAACCGGCCGCCGGCGATTCAGGGACCGCGCTCGGTGCCGCAACCTACGTCGCCGCGGACCGCGGCGAGAAGCTCTCTCGGATGCGGCATGCTTACCTTGGCCCGCGGTTTACCACGGACGAATGTCTGGCGGCCTTGCGCGCCCATACGGCGCCGTTGGCACATGCGCCACTGGACAATGTGCCGCGCGAGACGGCGCAGCTGCTCGCGGCCGGGCATCCGGTCGCGTGGTTCCAGGGTCGCATGGAATTCGGACCGCGCGCGCTCGGCGCACGCAGCATCCTCGGTTGCCCCAGCGTTGCCGGCATTGCCGATCGTATCAACGCGCAGATCAAGTTCAGGGAGCGGTGGCGACCGTTCTGTCCGAGCGTGCTCGACCGTGTGGCGCCGCAGATCATCCAGTCGGATCATCCGGCGCCGTTCATGACGATCACCTTCGACGTTGCCGAGAGATGGAAAGCGCGTATACCCGAAGTGGTTCACCGCGACGGCACGGCGCGTGTGCAGGTTGTCGATCGGGCGACAAATCCGCGCTATTACGCGTTGCTGGAAAATCTCGAAGCACTGACCGGCAACGCGGTCGTGCTGAACACCTCGTTGAATCGGCAGGGCGAGCCGATCGTATGTACGCCCGGCGATGCGCTCGCGATGTTCGTCGGATCGGATCTGGAATACCTGGTGATGGAAGATCTGCTCGTGACGAAACCCCGATGACACAGCCGCGCGCACAGCAGGTGTGTCCGAACGATCACCCGCCCTTCCTCGATCTGTGCAAAAGCCACGCGGCAGCGCTCGAAAAGGCCGGCGTGACAGTCGACACCGTGTTCTTCGGCGCCCCTCGGGGTGAGCGTTGGGATGCGGCGACGTATTTCCGTATCGAGCGCGGCACGCGCCGCATGACGGGTGCGCTGAAGAAATATATCGCGGGTCGCGGCTATGGCCTCGTGGTCGCGCATCGTTACCGCGCGCATCAGGTCGTGACGAATGCTCGCCGGGAGCTGGCCGGCGCCACGGTCGTCACGATCGCGCACGAATTCGGGATGTTCGAGCGGCGGCGCCGCCGCTGGCGCCGTCGTCTGTTCGCAAACGAGGTGTATTGCGCCGGCGTATCCCAAGCAGTGGTCGACCAGATGCACCGTCACGGTGTGCCGGCGTTGCAGACGCTGGTGTCGCCGAATCCGGTCGACGTTGCGCGGCTCGATGCGGCGCGACTGCCGCGCGACGTCGCGCGCGAGCGACTTGGGATTCCGGCGGCGTCATACGTCGTTGGCATGGTCGGCCGACTGCATCCGAAAAAACGCCCGCAGCTCGCGCTCGAGGGATTTGCGGCATTGAGCGGTGACGCTCGGATGGCGTTCGTCGGAGACGGCGCGTTGCGCGGCGAGCTGGAATCGCTCACGACGCAACTGGGCGCGGCGGCGCGCGTGCAATTCACCGGTCATGTGCCGGATGCGGCGCGATACGCGAATGCGTTCGATGTGCTGGTGGTGTCGTCGGTTCGGGCCGAAGCGTTCGGCATGGCGCTGCTTGAAGCGATGCTTGCCGGCGTACCTGTCGTGTGCGCCGACGTTCCCGGCCCGCGCAGCGTGCTCGGCCCCGACGGACTGTACTTCGACGGAGACTCGCCGGCAGAACTGACGATTGCGTTGAGGCGTTGCAGGGCACTGTCGCAGTCCGATCGTACGCGACTGTGCGATTCACAACGGATGAGGGCAGAGGAATTGTTCTCGCTCGATGCCGTGGCCGCGCGCTATCAGGCGCTGCTCAATACGGCCGCGGCTCGCCGTGCGGCCGGGTTTTGAAGCGCCGATGCAGCCACAGGTACTGATCGGGGTGACGCCGGATTTCGGCCTCGATCACCGCATTGACGCAGCGGGCGTCCGCAATGTCGTTGCCGGTCGGGAACCTGTCGATTTCGCGGAAATGCAGCGACCACGTCCGCGCCGCCGCATCGCGGAAGTGGCTGACGAACACGGCGGGCGATGAATTGAACCGCGCAAATCGCGCGGTGGCGGTGACGGTCGCGGCGGGCACTCCGAAGAACGGTGCGAACACTGAAACCTTGCGCCCGTAGTCCTGGTCGGCGGCGTACCAGATCGTGCGTCCCTCTTTCAGGCGTGTCAGAACCGTACGCGCGTCACCGCGCTCGATAACCCCTTTGAAGCGTCGTTCGCGGCCGTGCCGCATGGCCCACTCGATCACCGGATTCTTGTTGTAGCGATACATCACGTCGAAATCGGCCGCCTGCGACAGCAGCGCCCCGGCGAGGTCGAGCGTCGCGAAGTGGGCGCCGATCAGCACGACACCGCGGCCGCGCTGCTGTGCAGTCGTCAGCACATCCAACCCTTCGAACGTCACGCGGTCGCTGTAGCGGGTGATATTGCCGAACCACGCGATGGCGGTTTCGACCGCGCCGATGCCGCTCGACGTGAAGATCTGCCGCACGAGTTCGTCGCGCGCGTGCTCGTTCAATTCCGGAAAACACAGCGCGATGTTCGTGCGCGCGATGTGGCGTCGATCGCGCGCGAACCGGTGACCGATTGCACCGATAGCGCCCCCCAGCGCGAGCTGCAGACGCAACGGCAACTGCGCAATGAACCACATGACGACAACGCCGAGCCAGGTGGGCCAGTAGCGAGGCGCTGCGAGGTTCGATGTCGTGCGACGGCGAGGCAAGGTCGTGTCTCGAAAATTCCCACGCATTGTGCGCGACTGTGTGGTCGTTGGGCGACTTCGGTTCGACTTCGATCGGGTGTTCTGCGAACTCGACTTCGAACGGGGTCGAGCGGCGGCGGGTCGGTGCGGCGGACACGCTCAAGCCATCCCTGGGCGCTCCGAACGGCGCCATCCATTGCGCCTCAGGGTCCGCGCACC
>JANLUG010000495.1:0-1767 GCA_031363335.1 Gammaproteobacteria bacterium | reverse complement strand
CGCGACCAGCGCGCCCACGCCGCGTCGAGACGTCCGGTCATCAACGCGGCGAGCGCAAATGCGAACGCGACCGAGAATCCGACATAGCCCGTGTACAGAATCGGCGGATGGATCGTCAGCCCGAAATCCTGCAGCAACGGGTTCAGGTCGGAGCCTTCGGTCGGCGCGATCGGCAACGCACGTACGAACGGATTGCTCGTGAACAGCGAAAACGCAGCGAAACCGGCGGCGAGCCAACCCATGACGGCAAGTACGCGGCTGATCATCGTGAGCGGCAGGTGGCGGCTGAACGTCGCCACCGCGAGTGTCCACAGCGACGCGATCAATATCCACAACAGGAACGAACCTTCGTGCGCGCCCCACACCGCGGCGACCTTGTAGTAGATCGGCAGCAACGAGTTCGAATTCGTCGCGGTGTACCGCACTGAGAAGTCGTCGGTGACGAACGCATACACGAGGCAACCGAATGCAACGGCGGCGAACACGGCGATTCCGGCGGACAGTGGGAACGCAGCGCGCATCCACGCCTGATAGCCGCGCGCGGCGCCGACCATCGGCACCACGCCGAGCAGCAGCGCCAGCGTGAACACGAGAATCAGTGCGAAATGGCCGAGTTCCGGAATCATGATTGCTTCTGCATCCCTTTCAATTCCGGCGGCATGTAGTTCTCATCGTGTTTCGCCAACACTTCGTCCGCCTTGAAGACACCGTCGGCGCCGAGATGACCGGTGGCGAGCACGCCCTTACCCTCGCGGAACAGGTCCGGCAGGATGCCTGCGTACACCACCGTGAAATCCGAACCCTGGAAATCGGTTACGACGAAGTGCACCTCGAGACTATCGCTGGCGCGTTGCAGGCTGCCGTCTTTCACCATGCCGCCGGCGCGAATGCGCGGCCCTACCGGCGCCTTGCCCGACACCACTTCGGCGGGCGGATAGAACAGATTGATGTTCTCGTTCAGCGCGCGCATCACCAGCATGACGGTGACGCCGACGCCGACCAGCAGGAATGCGACCGCGATGAGTCGATTACGACGAACGGGATGCATCGGCACCCTCCGCACTGCTCGATTGACGGCGCAAACGCTGCGACTGTTCCGCGAAGAAGCGGCGCCGCGCGCGCAGCGGCCGCATCAGCGTGACGATGATACCCAGCACGCCGATCCCATATGAACTCCACACGAATACATAGTGGCCGCCCATGTACAGGAAGTCGTGCCAGCTCGTGAAGCTCACGACTGACGGCTCCGCACGAGATCGCTGACCCATTGCGTACGTTGCTCACGCACCAGAATCTCGTTGCCGATGCCGAACAGCAGCACGCCGAAGAAGAATGCATAGAAGCCGAGCACGCTGACGAGCAGCGGCAGATACATTTCAGGCGGCATCGACGGCGCCGCGGTGAGTTTGAACGTCGACGGTTGATGCAGCGTCAGCCACCAGTCCACCGAATACTTGATGATCGGAATGTCGACCATACCGACGACGGCCAGAATTGCAGCGGCGCGCCCGGCGCTCTCTTCGCGCGGCACCGCCTGGCGCAACGCCATCACACCGAAATACAGGAATAGAAGTACGAGCATCGACGTCGTGCGTGCATCCCACACCCACCACGTACCCCACGTCGGGCGTCCCCAGATCGCGCCCGTCAGCAATGCGATGATGCAGAACACCACGCCGATCGGCGCGGCCGCCGCCACCACCATGTCGGCGAGTTTCATGCGCCAGATCAGCAGCACCGCACCGGCGACACCCATCAGGATGTAGC
>JANLUG010000796.1:0-2903 GCA_031363335.1 Gammaproteobacteria bacterium | reverse complement strand
GGCGGGCCGGATGCGCTGAATTTGCTGCAGAGCATCGAGTTGCTGGCCAATGTGTCGCGCTTGCTCGCCGACGAAGCGATCGCCGGCTTCAACGTCCGGCAGGACAACATCGATCTGGCGCTCGCGCGCAATCCGATTCTGGTGACGGCGCTGAATCCGATCATCGGCTACCAGAAGGCGGCAGAGATCGCGAAGCGCGCGTACAAGGAAGGTCGAGCCGTCATCGATGTGGCTGCCGAGATGACCGACCTCGACCGCAAGGATCTGCAGCGCCTGCTCGATCCGCAGAAGCTGACGCTGGGCGGCATCCAGGAATAGTCGTCAGGCTTCGGGGTCTTCGTCCGGTTCCTCCGGCGCCGTCAATTCCGCGACGGCGTCGAGAGGGTCGAGTTCCAGAGCATCGTCGCCCATGTCGAGCAGATCCTTCGGGAACGGTCGGCGCACACTCGCACCCAACTCGCGAAAGTGTTCGACCTGACGCACCAGGTTGCCCTTACCGCCTGCGAGTTTCTGCATCGCGGTCTGATAACTTTCGTCGGCCGTGCGCAACGATCCGCCGAGCTTGACCATATCTTCCATCACCAGCCGCAGCTTGTCGTAAAGCGCGCCGGCGCGACGTGCAATCTCCTGCGCGTTCTTCGTCTGCTTCTCGTAGCGCCAGACGTTATGGATGATCCGCAACGTCATCAGCAACGTCGTTGGACTGACGATGACGATGCGTTTGTTGAACGCTTCGGTGAACAGACTCTGGTCGTATTCCATCGCCAGCATGAATGCCGATTCGATCGGCACGAACAGCAGCACGAAATCGAGCGATCGAACACCGAGCAGGCGATCGTATTCCTGTTCGGATAGTCGTTTGACCTGCGCGCGCAGGTCGGTGACGTGTTGTCGCAGGGAACTCTCGCGCACCGTATCGTCTTCGGCGGCGACCGCGCGTTCGTAGGCGGCCAGCGAAACCTTCGAGTCGACGATGATGTCTTTGTCGTCGGGTAGATGAATGATCACGTCGGGGCGTTTTGCATCACCCGTCTCGTTACGCCGCGTCGCCTGCAACGTGTACTCGTGATCTCTCCGCAGGCCGGATTCATCGAGCACCCGCTCCAGCACGAGTTCGCCCCAATTGCCTTGCAGCTTTTTGTCGCCCTTCAGCGCCTTCGCCAGGTTCTCTGCTTCCTGATTGATCTTGTCGCTGGCGCGGTGCAGGTTGCGGACCTCCGTGAGCAGCGACGCCCGATCCTTCGACTCGGTGTGATACACCTGTTCAACGCGCTGCTTGAACTCGGTGATCTGCTCGCGAAACGGCGTCAGCAGGCCATCGAGCTGGGTGCGGTTGTTGCGCGCGAAGTTCTGGCCCTGTTCCTCGAAAATCCTGTTGGCGAGCAGCTCGAATTCCTGCTTCAGCGACGCGCCGGTCTCCTTGAAGAGCGCTTCTTTGTCTACGAATGCCCGCGTGGTCTCTTCGAGACGGGCAAGTAGAGCGGCGTTCTCGGAGAGCAGGCGCCGATTCTCGTCCTCGCTGGCGCCGAGTGAATACGCGGCGGTCTTCAGTGCCTGATCGAGCCGGATGTTGTCGCGCGCACGCGCATCGAGGCGTTCTTCCAGCAACTGCTGATCCGCGTTGGCGCGCTCGCCCTGTCGTTGCAGACCGTCTTCGAACGCGGCGCGTGTCCGGCGTCCGAGCACGACGACGAAAACCAGCGTCGATACGACGATCCCGATCAGTCCCGCAAGCAACAGCGACGCGACGTTCTCAGTCATCGCCGACGGTACAGTTGCGCAAAATACATAGAAACCTCCGCGACGCGTCACTAGTATGAGGCACGAGGGGAACTTCCGTAAGTCACACGCCGGTTCTGAAACCGGTTCGGGATCAGATGTCGACCGCCCAGGTGCTCGTGGTTGATGACGACGCGGGTCATGCCGCAAGCGTGCGCGAACTGCTTTCCGCGCACGGCTACTCCGTCGAGTTCGAGGTCGAAGGTGCGCTGGGATTGCAGCGCATCCAGAGGGATGGCATCGACGTGCTCATCCTCGATCTCGACATGCCGAACATGTCCGGCATCGACATGCTGCAGGCGCTCGGCCACGACAGCAACGGT
This sequence comes from Gammaproteobacteria bacterium, assembly GCA_031363335.1. Lineage (GTDB taxonomy): Bacteria > Pseudomonadota > Gammaproteobacteria > Pseudomonadales > Azotimanducaceae > DATJGR01. The sequence goes on along the minus strand of JANLUG010000796.1, from coordinate 801 downwards.
CTGAAGACGATTGTGGTGAGCGGCGAATCGCACGTCGAGAAGATCACGCCGATCCTCCGCCTCGGCGCTTACGACTATCTGCCGAAGCCGTATGAGCCCGAACAACTGCTGACGAGCGTTCGCAATGCGGTGGCGCGCACGCGCCTCGAACGCGAAAACCGATCGATGCTCGACGAGAAGGAAGCCGTCAATCGACGCGACGCTTTTTTGATCAACGCATCCCCCGATCTCATCTACATGCTCGATGTCGCAGGCAAGTTCACGTTCTTGAACGACCAGCTGCGCGATGTGTTCGGGTACGACCGCGACGCCTTGATCGGTCACGACTGGAACGCGCTCGTGTCGCCTGCACTGCGACCGGAATTGCAGCACCACATCGATGAGCGGCGCACCGGACAACGCGCGACGCAGCACCTCGAGTTTGAATACCGCGACCCGCGCGGTCGTATGCACATCGTCGAACTGTCTGCGATGGGGTTGTACGATGGTACGCGGCCGAAAGCCGCCGAATTTGCGGGAACCTACGGGATTCTCCGCGACGTCACCGAATCGAGGCGCACCGCGCGCGCGCTCGCGCAGAGCCAGCAGAAGTTCTACGCGCTGTTCATGAACAGCCCCGACGCAGTATTCATCAGCCGGCTATCCGACGGCCACCTGATCGAGGTGAACGACAATTTCGCTAGAACGATGGACGAGCTCGGTTCTGCCCAGAACACCTCGGACCTCTCGGTGTGGGGCGATACGGCGCAAAGGACCTTGTTCGTCGATGGGCTCGCGCTATCGCCGCGCCGGCATCAAACG
>JANLUG010000426.1:0-4416 GCA_031363335.1 Gammaproteobacteria bacterium | reverse complement strand
CGTCGACCCGTACATGCGCGGTCGTATGGTCGACCGTAAATCGTACGTACCACCGTTCCAGCTGGGGGCAACGATGAACGGCGGCGCGATCGGTCGCGTGATCGAATCGAAGCATCCTGAATTCAAAGCCGGCGATCACGTCGAGAGCAATTTCGGCTGGCGCGAAGCGTTTGTCGCAAAGGGCGACGTGCTATCGCCGGTCGGCAAACTGGTGGCGCCCGCATCGGCATATCTCGGTGCGCTCGGCATGCCGGGGATGACTGCGTACGTCGGACTACTCGAAGTGGGCGCGCTGAAAGACGGTGAAACGGTATTCGTTTCCGGCGCGGCCGGCGCCGTAGGCAGTATCGTCGGGCAGATCGCGAAGATCAAAGGGTGCCCGGTCATCGGCAGCGCCGGCGGCGCCAGGAAGGTCCGCCTGCTAACGGATGAACTCGGCTTCGACCATGCATTCAACTATCACGGCGCCGATCTGCTCGCCGAGTTGCGCGCGGCGGCGCCGAAAGGCATCGACGTGTACTTCGACAACGTCGGCGGCGATCAACTGCAGGCGGCGCTGAGCCTCATGCGGCCGTTCGGCCGCGTCGCGCTGTGCGGCGCGATCGCGCAATACAACGACGCCGTACCGCCGCCGGGCCCCAACAACCTGACGCTGGCGATCGGTCTCGGCCTGACGTTGCGCGGCTTCATCGTGTCGCACTTCAACAATCTGCGCGCGCAGTTCCGCAAGGACATGGAAGGGTGGCTCGCCAGCGGCGCGGTCAAGTACCGCGAGACGCGGATGCACGGCATCGAGCGCGCGCCGGCCGCATTCATCGGGCTGTTCACCGGCGAAAACGTCGGCAAGATGGTCGTGCAATTCGAGGAATAAGAGATGATACGCAATACTTTCGCAGCGGCTGTGCTTCTGGCGTGGGCTTTCACGTCACCCTTCAGCAACGTCGCGGCCAGCAACGCCGCTGCGCCCGATCCGATCGCCACAGCGGTCAACGATCCGACGCGCACCGAAGCCGATCGCAGTCGCGACGAGCGCGATCACACCGTCGCGGTACTGACTTTTTTCGGGATCGCGCCGGGCATGACGATCGTCGATCTCTTCGCAGGCGGCGGCTATTACAGCGAAGTGATCGGCCGGATCGTCGGAGTCGGCGGCAAGGTCTACATGCACAACAACGCCGCCTATCAGACATTCATCGGTGATGCGCTGACGGAACGCGTCAAAGGCGGCCGGTTGCAGAACGTCGTGAAGCTCGACGCCGAAATCGGTCAGCTCGGCATCGCGCCCGCATCTGTTGATCTGATACTGATGTCGATGAGCTATCACGACCTGTACTTCAAGTCGGACGACTGGGCGGTTGATCCGGCGGCGCTGTTCACCGAGGTTCACGCGATGCTGAAGCCCGGTGGTGTGCTCGCGATCATCGATCACGCCGCGATCGCAGGCACCGGCGCGAGCGCCGCGCAGACGCTGCATCGCATCGACGAGGCATACGCGCGCACCGACATTGAGTCGCGCGGCTTCAAGTTCGTGGGCTCCCTCGATGTGTTGCGCAATCCCGCGGACGACCACACCAAAACCGTTTTCGATCCGACGGTTCGCGGTCACACCGACCGATTCATCGACCGTTTCGTGCGCGAATGATCGAGTCGGCGCGAACGAACCCCTTGAATCGGTCGTTCAGGGGTGTAGACTTCGCCGCCTCAATAGTGACGAAACTCCCCTCCCGGGGATTTTTTGTTCAACCGGAGGACGGCATGCGGCTCATCTACATCGGACACAACGCGCGCAGGTGAGCTGCCCGACCTGATCCCGAGTTCGTCGAGACCCCTCTGGTCCTAAGACCCGGAACCACTAAAGGCCCGCTCACCGTTCGGCGAGTGGGCTTCTGCTTTTCCAGCATTTGCATTTTGAGCCCGCTCCACTCTCGCGAGACTTAGGACGGATTCATGGCACACGCGAAACACGACAATCTCTGGGCAGTAACGACGGGCCAACGGGTCCGTTACTCCGGCGCCATCGTCGCGATGGCGGTTGCAAACATCTGCATGTTCGGCGCACCGCTGATCGCGAAGTTTGCGATCGACGTCGTCGTGGCGAAGGACGTCGCGCTCGGCACGCCGATGCTGGTGACCCCCGCGCAGTGGCTCGAACACGCGTTCGCGTCGCAAAACGCTTTTGCGTGGTATCTGCTGCTGTCGGCGGTGCTCGCCATTGCGGTGACCGGTGTCGGCGGCGTCTTCCAATACGTGCGCGGGCGCTGGTCGGCGATGGCGTCCGAGCCGATCGTCCCCCTCTTGCGCGACACCCTGTAGCGCCTCCTGCACGAACTGCGTGCCGGCTACAACGACGACGCCGACACCGGCGACCTGGTGCAACGCTGCAGTTCCGACGTCGAGACGCTGCGCGTGTTCCTGTCGAGCGACGTCGTCGAGATCGGCCGCTCGATCCTGCTGATCCTGACCGTGATGCCGATTCTGTTCTGGCTCGATACGACGCTTGCGTGGTGGTCGTTGTGCTTGATCCCGTTCATCGGGCTCTTTGCGTACATCTTCTTCCACAAGGTGCAGCAGGTGTTCCAGGTCACCGACGAGGCGGAAGCCGCGATGACCGGGGTGTTGCAGGAAAACCTGACCGGAATCCGCGTCGTGCGCGCGTTCGCGCGGCAGGAATACGAAATCGCGAAGTTCGCCGAGAAAAACCGCATCCACCGCGACCTGAACAACCGACTGATCACGCTGATGGGCCGCTACTGGGGCACCGCCGACTTTTTCTCGCTGATGCAGATCGGCCTCGTGCTGGCCTTCGGCGCGCAGGCGATCATCGACGGGCGCATTTCGGTCGGCACGCTGTTCGCGTTCCTGACGTACGAGGGCATGGTCATCTGGCCGGTGCGGCAACTCGGCCGCGTGCTGACCGACTCCGGTAAGGCGGTGGTGTCGCTCGGCCGCACGAACGAGATTCTGAATCAGGTCGAAGAGACGCTCGAGCCGACGCCGAGCCGCGGCCGCGCCGACGGCGACATCCGTATCGAGCATCTGACGTTCGGCTACGACGCCGCGCGCCCGGTCATCAAGGATTTCTCGTTGCATGTGCGCGCCGGCGAAACCGTCGCATTCGTCGGTGCGCCGGGTTCCGGTAAGTCGACGCTGATCCGGTTGCTGTTGCGGCTGTACCCGTACCAGAACGGCTCGAACAAGCTCGACGATCAGGAAGTCAGCGACGTGAACCGGCACTGGCTGCGCCATCAGATCGGCGTGGTGCTGCAGGATCCGTTTCTGTATTCGCGCAGCATCGCGGCGAATCTGATGGTAGGGCGACCCGACGCGCCTCATGCGCAACTCGAACAGGCCTGCATCGACGCGGCGATCCACGCGTCGATCCTGGAGTTACCGGGCGCCTACGAAACACTCGTCGGCGAGCGCGGCGTGACGTTGTCCGGCGGGCAGCGGCAGCGGCTCGCGCTCGCGCGGGCACTGCTGAAAGATCCGCCGGTGCTGGTGCTCGACGACTCGCTGTCGGCCGTCGACACCGGCACGGAAGCCTTGATCCTGAATGCGCTGCGGGCGCGGCGCGGTCGTCATACGACGTTGATCATCGCGCACCGGTTGTCGTCGGTGGTCGAGGCCGACCGCATCGTGGTGCTCGAAGCCGGTCGCGCGGTGCAGATCGGCAGCCACGCGGAACTGTCGACGGTCGCCGGACCGTACCGGCACTTGTGTCAGATCCAGGGATCGCTCGATGCGGAGATTCGCGTCGATGTCTCCAGAGCGGGGAGCTAATCATGTACGACGACGACAATTACGACGACGGCTTCGACGAGGAAGCGCTGGCACGCCGGATGCGGCTGGGCCTGTGGAAAAAACTGTTTGCCTATACAAAACCGTATCGGCGCGTGCTCGTGATGCTCGGATTTTTCGCGACGTTGACCGCGCTGATGGACGTGTCGTTCCCGCTGATCACGCGCGGCGTGATCGACGCGGTCGATGCGCACGGCGCGGCCGCCAATCTGTGGCCGTACGCCGCCGCGTATATCGCGTGCACGGCGGTGCTGTCGCTGTCGGTCGGCTGCTTCATCTGGGCGGGTGGAAAGATCCGCACGCACATCGGCCACGACATCCGCCGCGACGGCTTCGAGAACCTGCAGCGGCTGTCGTTTTCGTTCTACGACCACCGGCCGGTCGGCTGGCTGATGGCGCGGATGACATCCGACAGCGAGCGGCTCGCGAATATTCTCGCGTGGGCGTTCCTCGACATCATCTGGGGTGTGACGTTGATGCTCGGCATCGCCGTCGCGATGCTCGCGATGAACGTGAAGCTCGCGTTGCTCGCGCTTGCCGTCATTCCATTCCTCGGCTGGGTCAGCGCGCGATTCCAGAAACGCATGCTGCGCAGCGCGCGGGAAGTGCGCCGCACCA
>JANLUG010000419.1:0-6036 GCA_031363335.1 Gammaproteobacteria bacterium | reverse complement strand
GACGAATAGATGCCGAGTTGCCGGAACATACCTTCCATGCCGAAGGTGCGCGCTTCGTCGGGGACGATCGGCACGACGCGCGTGCCGATGTCTTTGTCGCGCACGAGTGAAGCCAGCATCCGGACGAATACCATGGTGGTGGAGATCTCGCGATCGCCGCTGCCCTTCAACTGCGAGTCGAATATCGACAGTTCCGGCACCTTGATGTCGTTCTGCACGACGACGCGCCGAGGAATGAACCCGCCCAGCCGCTCGCGGTTACGCCGCAGATAGACCATCTCCGGCGTATCCGCACCCGGCCGGTAGTAAGGCACGCGCGCAAGATCGTCGTCAGAAAGCGGAACGCCGAATTGATCGCGAAAATGCTTCAGATTCTCGAGGCCAAGCTTCTTCACCGAGTGCGTCGTGTTCTCGGACTCGCCGCCTTCACCCATTCCATAACCTTTCACCGTCTTCGCAAGAATGACGGTGGGCTCGCCGCGGTGGTTCACGGCAGAGTGATAGGCCGCATAGACCTTGAACGGATCGTGCCCGCCGCGGTTGAGGCGCATGATGTCTGCGTCGGACAGCTTCTCGACCATCTTCAGCAGCTCGGGAGACTTACCGAAGAAGTGTTCGCGCGTGTACGCACCGCCCTTGGCTTTGTAGTTCTGATACTCGCCGTCGACGGTTTCGTTCATGCGTTGCTGCATCAGTCCCTGTTCGTCGTTTGCGAACAACGGGTCCCAAAGGCGACCCCAGACCACCTTGATCACATTCCAGCCGGCGCCTCGGAATGTTCCCTCTAGCTCCTGAATGATCTTGCCGTTGCCGCGCACGGGTCCGTCGAGCCGCTGCAGGTTGCAGTTAACGACGAAGATCAGGTTGTCCAGTTTCTCGCGCGCCGCCAGACCGAGAACGCCTAACGACTCCGGTTCGTCGCACTCGCCGTCGCCTAGAAAGGCCCAGACCTTGCGATCGCCCATCGGCACCAGACCGCGGCTGTCGAGGTATTTCATGATGTGCGCTTGGTAGATCGCCTGGATCGGACCGAGACCCATCGAAACCGTTGGGAACTGCCAGTAATCCGGCATCAACCACGGATGCGGATAGGACGACAGTCCTTTTCCGTCCACCTCGCGACGGAAGCGATCGAGATCGCCTTCGTCGAGGCGGCCCTCGAGGAACGATCGCGCGTAGATTCCGGGCGAACTGTGTCCCTGGTAGTAGATAAGGTCACCCGGGTTCTCGTCGGTCGGCGCACGAAAGAAATAGTTGAAGCCGACATCGTAGAGCGTGGCGGCCGACGAGAACGTCGCTATGTGTCCACCGAGATCGTCGCCTGATTGATTCGCACGCATCACCATCGCGAGCGCGTTCCATCGAATCAGCGACCGGATTCGTCGCTCCATGAACAGATCGCCCGGCATGAACGCTTCTTTGTTCGCGGGGATCGTGTTGCGGTACGGCGTGGTGATCGTATACGGCAGCCGCGCGCCGGTTTTCGCCATGCGCGCCGATAGACGCTCGAGCAGGAAATTCGCGCGCTCAGTTCCTTCGTTGTCGAGCAGATACTCGAGCGCATCCAACCACTCCCGAGTCTCGTCCGGGTTGGAATCGGCAAGGTCGCGCGGAAATGCCATAGCGTCCCTTCAATGGTTCGAATTCGAATTATAGTCGGCAGGCCACAACCACGCCGCACCACGAACGCCGCTGCTGGCGCCATGCGTCGCCGGCAGGAGACGCGTATTCACCGTGTCGGAGAATACGTAGCCGCGCCACAACTCCGGGACGCGCCGGTAGATCGCATCGATCTCGGACACACCGCCGCCAAGCACGACGATGTCCGGATCGATGACGTTGACGATCTGCGCGAGCGATCTCGCGAGCTGGCGGCAATACAGTTCGAGCGTGCGTTTGCCGTTCGAGTCGGCCGCGGTCGCGATTTCGCGCGGCTCTCTTGCCTCGCCCCACAGCGCATTGTGCGTCACTGCGAGAGCGGGACCCGAAAGAAACGTCTCAATACAGTTGATTCGACCGCAATAGCAACGGCGATCCTCCAGCCGATGCTCGAGCTCATCCACATCCGATCGCAGGTACGGCAACGGCGTGTGTCCCCATTCGCCGGCGATGCCGTTCGGTCCCTGAATGAGGCGCCCATTCGCAACGATTCCACCGCCCACACCCGTCCCCAGAATCACGCCGAACGAAGTGCGCGCGCCGGTGGCCGCGCCGTCCACGGATTCGGACAACGCAAAACAATCTGCGTCGTTGGCAACGCGCACGCGGTCTCCGAGCCGCCGGATGAGGTCGCTTAAGAGCGGTCGGCCGTTCAACCACGTCGAATTGCAGTTCTTCATCAGTCCGGTGGAGGGTTCGACGGCACCGGGCGTTCCGGCGCCGACGACGCACCGACGACCGGCAACTCGATCGAGGGACTCCACGAGCGTCGAAACCGCGTCCACCGTCGCCTCGTAGTCGAATCGGGGCGTCGCAACTCGTTCACGCGCCTCAACGATTCCGTTGTCGCCCATCAGAATCGCCTCGACCTTGGTGCCGCCGAGATCAACTCCGATACGCGCCACTCGATACTCCGACGGATCTGATGATGTCGCGATAGAGACGCGTCCAATCGAATGCAACGCCGGGGTCGCTCTTGCGGTGTGGCGCAATGTCCTGGTGACCGACGATGCCGTCGAGCGAGAGTCTCGGGTACCGCTTCATGAGCGCAACTACCAATGCAACGAGCGATCTGTACTGGCGTTCTTCGTATGGAACGTCATCCGCGCCCTCCAGCTCGATGCCGACTGAAAAATCGTTGCAGCCCTCCCGGCCACGATGGCTCGAAACGCCGGCATGCCAGGCACGACGATGGAACGGCACGAACTGGGTGACCGTACCTTGCCGATCTAGAAACAGGTGCGCCGACACACGCACACCGTCGAGGTCTTGCAGTGCGGCATCCGTCGTGCAATCCAGACAGTTCGTGAACAGTTGCTCGACGAGGCCGCCGCCGAACCGACCCGGCGGCAGACTGATGTTGTGGATCACCACCAGCGCAATGTCGTCAGGATCGGTGCGATCGTCGCAGTTCGGCGACGCGCAACGAACAACGCCTTCAACCCAATGATCCGCGCCGATCCGCACGTCACTCTCGCGCAAACGTGATTGGGGCATCGTGCCGCATGCATGTCGGCATCACAAGCCGGCATGTCGCTCGATACGCGGCGCAACGAACTGTTGCGCCGTCGCGTGACACGTCTAACATCAGCCGTCACTCGCTCAGGACCTCATCGGATGAAGCTGGACGATCTGATCTCCGCCGCGATCGAACGCAATGTTCGCGACGCGCTTGCCGAGGACATCGGCGGCGGAGACATTACTGCTCAACTGATTCCGCCGAACACGCGCGGACGCGCATTCGTCATCACTCGTGAAGCAGCGGTGCTGTGTGGCAGACCTTGGGCCGACGAGGCGTGCAGACAGGTGGACCCCGCGATTGCGGTGAGTTGGCACGCTGCCGACGGCGATCGACTGTCCGCGGGACAGCGATTCTTGTCGCTTGACGGTCCGGCACGCAGCTTGCTGACGGTGGAACGCACGTTGCTCAATTTTCTGCAGTTGCTCTCAGGAACTGCTACCGCGGCGCGACGTTATAGTGACCGCCTGACCGGCACACGACTGCGTGTTCTCGATACGCGTAAGACGCTGCCCGGATTGCGTATCGCACAGAAGTACGCGGTGCGGTGCGGTGGATGCCACAACCATCGACTAGGTTTGTTCGACGCATTCCTCATTAAGGAAAACCATATCGCTGCGGCGGGATCCATTGCGGCCGCGGTCGAGCGCGCCCGTCAGATCGCTCCCGACCGCGTCGTCGAGGTCGAAGTGGAGAATATCGAGGAGTTCCGCACAGCACTGATTGCCGGTGCCGATATCATCATGCTGGATGAATTCACCGAGTCCGACATGCGCGAGGCGGTTGCAATCAATCAGGGGCAGGCTCAGCTCGAGGTCTCGGGCGGCGTGACACACTCGACCATCGACGCAATTGCCGCGTCGGGCGTCGATTTCGTGTCGATCGGCGAGATTACCAAACGCGTCGAACCGATCGATCTGTCGATGCGCTTCGAAGACTGAGCCGGAGTTTTGCGTTGAGTCGATTGCAGGCCTTCCTCATTCACCTCGGGATCAGTCTTTCGGTCTTCGGCGTGCTTGCTTATCTCGTGGTGAAAGTCTGGTACCCGGACTTCTTCTTTCAAACGGACGGCGGCTGGCAAGGCTTGCGACTGCTGCTCGGTGTCGATCTCGTACTCGGCCCCGTGTTGACGCTCATCGTCTATCGGGCCGGCAAACCGGGATTGCGATTCGACCTCACCGCGATAGGCGTCGTACAAGCCGCGTGCCTTGCCGCCGGTGTATGGATCGTTCACGCGGAGCGGCCGCTGGCCGTCGTGTACATCGATGGTTCCTTCTACACCGTCACCGCGCAGTCGTTCAGGGAAGCCGGCGCACCGATACCCGATCTGGACGCCTTGCCTGGAGCGCATCCGAAGTGGGTGAGCGTCGAGCTACCGGACGATGCCACGGAACAGTCGACGGTCCGCGGCAAAATGCTCGGAGCGGGTCGGATGTTGGCTACTCTCTCGGAGCGCTACGTGCCATTCGATGTCACTCACGTTGACGATCGCGAGTCGCGCACCTTACAAGAGATCAAAGATCAGGACCGCGATTCCAACGCGTTGCCGAAGTGGTTCGCAGCACACGGCGGATCCGCAGACGACTACCGGTTCTTCCCGTTCGGCGCCCGGTACGTCTACTCGTATCTGGGATTCGACACGAAGAGCCGTCGATTCGTCGGGCTGCTCAGCACACCTGCGCGGCGCTAGAAGAACCAGGGGTCCTTCTCTCGAGGCGTCAGGCTCAGCACTTCTCGCCGGCGCTCCTTCAACTCGCTGAGGAACGCTGTGTCGCCAGTGGCGTCTGCGAAGCCTTCCAGAAGATCGAAGTACCGCGCGGACGCTTCGGGGTAATTGCGCCGAAGCGTCGGCATCCAAGGGTAGACAACCGTTCGAAGCAACTCATAGCGTCTGGATTCCTGTGACGTGGCTGCGTAGTACTGCAACAGCTGATCAAGTGCAGGTACATAAACCCGATCGAGACCGATTGCCGAAAAGAGGAGCTCCTCTTCAGATTCACCGGGTGCGCGTCCTCCGGCAGGTGGAAACTCATCGAGGAACTGTGCGAATCGGACGTAGCTAAGCGTGTTCCACACATCTGCCGCGATAGCTCGATGAAATTGGTCATAGGTCTGTTGCCAGAGATACCGCGACTTCGGTTCCGATCGCGTTGCGCGATAAAGCAGCATCGCTTCTCCGAGCGCAGGGATTCCTCTCGCGCCGTTGATTCGTTGTGCGATGCGCGCGAACCGAATCATCCGTTGGTCGTCTGAACGTATCGCTGTTGCGATGCCCAGACTCGGTTGGTCCTGAAAAACGCCAACAGTTACCACATCGAGTGCCAGGTAGAACCACATGATCCAACCCACAGCGATCGCCGACCACGCCGCGTTACGCACCGCAGAAGGGTGTCGTCGCTCGGGATCGCCCTCCGCCACACTTGGTTCGGCAAACAACTGGGCAGCCAGCAATCCGATGAGAATTCCCAGAGGAAGGCTATAGAACACGAAATTCACCGACGCATGAGCACAAACCGCGACAAGCGCAAGTGCGGCACCGAGCTTGGCGAACTGCTCATTCTTCGGTTCGAGTCGACACAGCAGTAACGCTTGCCGAACGACCAACCCCGCAAAACCGATCAGTAGCAGCACCATAGGTCCGCCACCTTCGACCAGGAACTGCACATAGTCGTTATGGACGAATAATCCGGCCGTATCCTGTTCCAACGGCGAGCGGACGCTCGGATACAACAACGGAAAGCAGAAGATCCCCACTCCGAACGGATGCAGTTCGAATATCGCCAGCGCCGATCGAATCAGCTCACCTCGTATCGATAGTCCACCTCCAAACCCCAGGCCCTTCTGCGGCGCATCGGTCA
>JANLUG010000416.1:0-2091 GCA_031363335.1 Gammaproteobacteria bacterium | reverse complement strand
GCGCCCGCTGCGGCCAGCGCCTCGCGCACTGCCGCCTCATCGGCATCCGGTTCGCCGTAGCGGAGATTCTCGAGCACGCTGCCGGCGAACAGGACCGGATCCTGCGGTACGAATCCGATCTGATGGCGCAGGTCGCGCAGCGAACAGCGGCGCAAGTCGATGCCGTCGATGAGCAGGCGTCCGCCGTTCGGGTCGTAGAACCGCTGCGCCAGATCGAACAGGGTTGTCTTGCCCGCGCCGGAAGGCCCGACCAGCGCCACGGTCGCACCCGCTTCGACGCGAAACGTCACCTGCCTCAACACCGGCGCGGCGGGACGCGTCTGATACACGAAGTCGACGCCGTCGAATTCGAGCGATGCCGGGCCCGTTGCTTCGAGTGGGACCGGATCGGCCGGGTCGATCAAGGGACTGGTGGCCGACAGCAGTTCGACGAGTCGTTCGGTCGCGCCCGCAGCGCGTTGCAGATCGCTGACGACCTCGCTGATGGAGCCGACCGATCCGGCGACGATGAACGCATAGAAGATAAAGGCAGCGAGTTCACCCGCGGACGTCCGTCCTGCGATGACGTCCTGCCCGCCGATCCACAACATCATCGCGATGGCGCTGAGCACCAGCAGCATGACGAGCGCCACGAGCCAGGCGCGCTGTCTGATACGGCTTACGGCAACCGAGAACGCACTCTCGACATGGGCACCGAACGTCTGGATATCGAGCGCTTGATGATTGAACGCCTGCACGATCTTGATATGACGGAACGATTCGCCCACGTAGCTGCCGACGCGCGCGAGTTCATCCTGGCTGGAACGGGACAACGACCGCACGCGCCGCCCGAACAGCACGATGGGCGCGACGACCACCGGCGCGCTCGCGAGCACGACCAGCGACAGCTTCGGATTGCTCGCAACCAGCAGCGCTACGCCGCCGACGAACATCAGCAGATTGCGCAACGCGATCGATACCGACGAACCGATCACCGTCTGCAGCAGCGTCGTGTCGGTCGTCACGCGGGACTGGATCTCGGTCGGCAGGTTTTCCTCGAAGAAACCAGGGTGCAGATGCACGAGGTGGTCGAATACCGCGCGGCGCAGATCAGCGCTGACGCGCTCGCCCACCCAGGACACGAGATAGAACCTCGCATAGGTACCCAGCGTCAGCAGCGTCACGAGCAACGCGAAGACTTCGAGGGAGTGTTCGAGCATGCCGGGCGCGCTGCTCGTGAAACCTGCGTCTATCACCATCCGCACGCCCTGGCCGATCGACAGCGTGACCGAAGCGGTCACCACCAATGCGAGCGAGGCGCCCGCCACATACCAGCGATACGGCGCGAGATACCGCAGCGCCGCGGCCAGGTTGCCGAGCTTGCGGCTCGATGCGCGATCTTCGATGGGATCCAATGCTGCGGCACGCGGTCGGGTGGTGCCGCATTATGGGATGCGCGCGTGCCATGCGGTAGCAGCGCGATGGCATGTTGCGATGCATGCACACCACCGGCGATTGCATTGACGATGCCCAACTGCTGAACTGCACCGCATCGCGGATACCGCAACGAAACTACCGAGGAGCCCCGATGGCGCTCGAGCGCATCGAAATCACGACGGGTGCCGCACCGACGGCTGCAGTGATCTGGCTGCACGGTCTCGGCGCCGACGGGCACGATTTCGAACCGATCGTGCCGGAGTTGCCGCTGCCGAGCGCTGCGTCGATACGCTTCATTTTCCCGCACGCGCCGATCCGCCCCGTCACCATCAATGGCGGGGCAGAGATGCGTGCATGGTACGACATCGACATGCGCGCGCCGCTCGCAGGCGAGGCCGACATCCGTGCCTCCGCTGCGGCCGTTGCAGAGTTGGTCGAAGAACAGCGCGCCCAGGGCATCGACAGCAAGCGCATCGTGCTGGCCGGATTTTCTCAAGGCGGCGTCATCGCATTACAACTCGGGCTGCGATATCCGGAACCGCTCGCCGGGATCATGGCGTTGTCGACGTATCTGCACGACCCGGAACACGTCGTCGACGGCATCTCGCTCGCGAATGCCGGCATACCCATCTTCATGGCCCACGGGCTCATGGATCCGATGATCCCGATCACGCG
>JANLUG010000788.1:0-3043 GCA_031363335.1 Gammaproteobacteria bacterium | reverse complement strand
AGTTCGGCTGCGACGTGCCACCGGACATAGGCGCCATCGCCGCGTCGGCAATATCGAGACCGACCTCGGTGGCACGAATAATCGAACCGGCTTGAACGCCGGCGGTATCGTGCGTGTGGAAGTGAATCGGCAAACCAACTTCCTCGCGCAGCGTGCGCACGAGCGTGGACGCCGCGCGCGGCCGGCACAATCCGGCCATGTCCTTGATGCCGAGCACGTGCGCGCCGGCTCTCTCCAGTTCCTTCGCCATCCGCACGTAGTATTTCAGGTCGTACTTCGTGCAATCGGGATCGGACAGGTCGCCGGTGTAACAGATCGCGGCCTCGCAGATAGCGCCGGTATCGCGCACCGCATCGATCGCGACGCGCATGTTGTCGACGCCGTTCAGCGAATCGAATACACGAAACAGATCGACGCCGCTCGCCGCAGCGCGCTTCACGAAATACTGTACGACGTTGTCGGGATAGTTCGTGTAACCCACCGCGTTCGCCGAACGCAGCAGCATCTGCAACAGGATATTCGGCACGCGGTCGCGCAGCGCTTCGAGGCGATCCCACGGACATTCGCCGAGGAAACGCATCGCCACATCGAACGTCGCGCCGCCCCAGCATTCGAGCGACAGCAGTTGCGGAAGAAGCCGTGCGTAGACCGGTGCGATCTCGAGCATGTCGCGGCTGCGCATGCGCGTCGCGAGCAGCGACTGGTGTGCGTCACGCAGCGTCGTATCGGTAACGAGCACTCGCTTCTCTGCACGCATCCAGTGTGCGAACTTCTCGGCGCCGAGTTCGCCCAACAGTTGTTTCGTGCCGCGCGGCGGCGTGTTTTTGTCGACCTCCGGTGCCTTCGGGATGACCCGCTCGGCCGGTGCGGCGCGATCGCGCACTTCAGGATTGCCGTTCACGATCACATCGCCGACGAAGTTCAGCAGCCGGCTGACCTGGTCTGTGCGTTCCGGGAAGCGCAACAGCTCCGGCGTGTTGTCGATGAACGTCGTCGTGTATTCGGCCGACTTGAATTTCGGATGCTGCAGCAGCTGTTGCAGGAACGGCAGGTTCGTGCGCACGCCGCGGATGCGGAATTCGCTGAGCGCGCGGCGCATCCGCGTGCCGGTCTCTTCGTGTGTGCGGCCCCACGCCGTCACTTTCACCAGCATCGAATCATAGTAGCGCGTGATGCGCGCACCGGCGTATGCGGTGCCGGCATCGAGCCGGATACCGAAGCCGGCCGGGCTGCGGTACGCCGAGACGACGCCGTAGTCAGGGATGAAGTTGTTCTCCGGATCTTCGGTTGTGATCCGACATTGCATCGCGTGGCCGTACGCGCGGATCTCGTCTTGCACCGGCACGCCGCTGTCGGGTTGACCGATGGTCGCGCCGCCGGCGATCAGGATCTGCGCTTTGACGAGGTCGATGCCGGTGATGTTCTCGGTGACGGTGTGTTCGACCTGAATGCGCGGATTCACTTCGATGAAGTAGAACGCACCCGTGTCGACGTCTTCGAGAAATTCCACCGTGCCTGCGTTCTGGTAGCCGACCGCGCGGCCGATCGCGAGCGCGTAGCCGTAGAGTTCGTCGCGCCGCGCCTGACTCAGGAACAACGCCGGCGCACGCTCGACGACTTTCTGATGGCGCCGCTGAACGGTGCAGTCGCGCTCGAACAGGTGCACGAGGTTGCCGTGTGTGTCGGCGAGGATCTGCACTTCGACGTGCCGCGCACGCTGCACGGTCTTCTCGAGATAAACCTCGTCGTTGCCGAACGCGGTCAGCGCTTCATTGCGCGCGGTCGCGAGCAGATCGTCGAGTTGTTCTGCGCTCGGCACGGCTCGAGTACCACGACCGCCGCCGCCCCAACTCGCTTTCACCATCAGCGGGAAGCCGATCTTCGCCGCAAGCTTGCGTACCTCAGTCGGATCGCGCGGCAACGGTCCCGTCGCGGGAAGTACCGGCACCGATGCGCTTTCGGCCAGCGCACGCGCAGCCACCTTGTTGCCGAGCGTTTCCATTACAGCGGGCGGTGGACCGACCCAGACCAAACCCGATGCGAGCACCACGCGTGCGAACTCCGGATTCTCGGCAAGGAAGCCGTAGCCGGGATGCACGGCGTCGCAGTTCGCCTGCGTAGCGATCCGCAGCAGATCTTCAACGTCGAGATAGGCCTGTACCGGCGTCTTGCCCTTGCCGACCAGATACGCTTCGTCGGCCTTGAAGCGATGCAGCGCGAAACGATCTTCCTGCGAGAACACCGCCACCGTTCCGATGCCGAGTTCGATGGCGGCGCGCTGGACCCGGATGGATATTTCGCCGCGATTGGCAACGAGGATGCGCTGGATGCGCCGGGGCTGGCTCATGAATGGGTCCGGGTAACGACGTGCAGGCGCGATCTTAAGTCATTTTCGCGGTCCAGCAATTTTCGCGCGTCCCGAAAAAAACTACGGCCGCTTTCGCGGCCGTCGTTTCGCTTTGCCTACGATGGAGCGGGGAACACTAGGTCTCGGTGCGCTGCTCGACGCGCATGTTCTTGGCGACGTACATCAGGAGTGAACGCAGGTCGGAATGGCTCTCGACCGGAATCTCGGTGTAACGCCTGATCACGGTGCGCGCGAGTTCCTGATCCTCGATCTTCGCGAGGACGATGCGCAGCCGTGTCGAGTTGATCTCAGCCTCGGGTCGCGAGTCGAACGGACCGACGTCGATCCCTTCGCGCGTGTTGAAGTACCACTTGCCGTGCGCAGGAAACACGTGGCTGCCACGGAAGCGCATTTTTTCGGGTTCACCGGAGCGTGTGGTCATGGACGTGCTGCGTGCATCGAGTGAGCCAAAGTATTCTCCCGAATCGATGCACGCGCTGTGACGCAGGCTTCGTTTCCGGTCAACCGGATGCGACGCCGGTCGCGGCAGGCTCGGCCCGAAATCGTGCACGCGCTCGCCACAACGCGATCGTCGGAATCAGAAACACCGCGGCGAGGACACAGCCGACGAGCCAGCCGGCACCGCGCGTGTCGAGCAGGTTCCATACCAGCATGCCGACGCCGATCTGGGCGACA
>JANLUG010000388.1:0-4073 GCA_031363335.1 Gammaproteobacteria bacterium | reverse complement strand
CGATGCACCAGCACTCGTGTCTTACCCGAGCCTGGTCCGGCCAACACCATCACACTGGTGCGGTCCCGAACGTCGGCGACGATGCGTTGCTGCTGCGCATTGCCGAGATTTTCGACAATCGCGCGCCACGATTCCGGTGTGGTCTGCCGCTCCAGCTCCTTAGCTCGATCCGGCAGCCAGCGCCTTAAGAACTCCTCGCGCGGCAGGGTGAAGTAGTCCATCGCCAGGCGCACCGCGCCCGCGATCGCGGACAAGCCGCGCTGCGCGTACTCCGCCATAACGTGGATCTGCACCACCTGCTCGTCGTAGTGCATTCTCAGCGGTTCGAAGTCGGCATGCGCGAAACCACGCTTGTCCGACACCAGGCGAATCGTCATGGCAGGCCGGAAGATGGCGAGGCCTTTGTTCAGGCGGATCACTTCCTGCTCGTGCAGCCACAGCAGTGAACGGTCGAGTAGCTTCGTCACATCGCGCACCGCTGCCTTCAACGTGAGGTCTGCTTGCAGCACCGCGAGAAGATTCCCGAAGGTCGTTTCCGCCAGCAGATCGGCGCCGCGTTGCCCAGTCGGCAGACGGGCCAGTAAGTGATCGAGCAGCAGAGCCGCACCTGTGCGCCTAAGTTCAGCCGTCTTTCGCAGCGCGCTCCATTCACGTTGCAGGATGACCTGCACCGTCTCCGGATCGATCTGACGGATGCCAACGCTACCGGCACCGCCGTCTTCACCGCGCCCATCGTTCGCGATACCGCGCACCAGCCGTAACACCTTTTCGGGCAACACTTGAGCGTGCCTCTCTTTGCTAAGCTCCTGCGTCGCCTGGCGAAGATGCAGCAAGCTCGATTCGCCTACGGCCAGGTCCGGCGCCGCTTCACGCAAAAGATCGATCAGCCCAATCTCGAGCGCGTTCGCTTCGTCCAGACGCTTTTTTGACGATCGATCGACGCCTGCATGCACGAACGCGGTGAGCGCGGTGTCGTTGCTAGCGATGCCCAATGCTTCGAGGTCGTACAGCGCTTTGCGCAGCCGCTCGGAACTCAAGCCGGACACACCCATCAACTCGTCGGTGGTGATACCTTCCGACGGTCCTGCCGATATCAGCGCTGCAACGATCTCGAGAAGTTGCCGCCGATAGGCATCCACCAAGTTCGCCTTGCCGAGTTTTGCTTCCGCTTCAGCCAGCGAGTTCACCCGCAACGAAGATGGAAATACCTGCACAGAGTTTTCTTCACGCGACAGCAATGTCGCTTCTTCCAACCACGACACGGCCGTGCGCACCCGCGTGTCTTCGGTGGCGGAATCACGAACGAACGTGCCTTCCTCTTCCTCGCCCAAAATCTCGCCTGCCGTGGCGATGACCTCTCCGCCCAAGCGCTTCTTCGCGTCGAGTCGACGCAGCGCGCGAAGCAACGATACGATTTCCACGTGTGTCAGCCGTGAGCGCGACGACATGCCGAACTGACGCTCCACATCATCCTGCGTATACAGCAGCACACAGCGCGCGGCTTTTCGGTCACGGCCCGCCCGCCCCGCCTCCTGCAGATAGTTTTCCAGCGAGCCTGGAATGTCGGCGTGCACCACCACGCGCACGTCGGGCTTGTCGATGCCCATTCCGAACGCATTCGTTGCAACGATCACGCGTAGATCGCCATCGATGAACGCCCGCTGTGCTTCCTTCTTCCGTTCAGGGGTCAGCCCAGCATGAAAGTGGCCCGCTGCCATCCCCTTCTGCTGCAGGAACCCGGCGATCTCTTCGGTGCGACGACGCGTGGAGCAGAACACGATGGCGCCACCCGAATCATCCGTAGGCAGATCCGCTTCGAGCACTTGGTGGATGTGCGCGAGCTTCTCGCCACTGGTGGTGGGCACCACCGCAAAATCGAGGTTGGCGCGCTGCGCCCCGCCATCGAACAGCGCGAGTTCGATGCCGAGCTTGTCGCGGAAGTGGCCGAGGATGTCCATCACCACGTCGGGCTTAGCAGTGGCCGTGAGGCACAACACCGGCGGCACCGCCCCCTCACCCGCCTTCTCGCGAATGAAGCGGCCCACGTAGCGGTAGTCCGGCCGAAAGTCGTGGCCCCATTTCGAGAGACAGTGCGCCTCATCGAGCACCCACGCGCCGATTTCGCGTTGCTCAAGCGCGCGCCTGAAGCCGCGGCTACGCAGCTGTTCCGGCGCCACCAACAGAATGCCGATGTCGCCCATGCGCACGCGATCGAGCACTTCGGACCGCTCCGGCATCGACAGCAGCCCGTTCAATGCCGCGGCACACGTGATGCCGCGCGCTTCGAGGCCCGTCACCTGGTCGGACATTAGCGCAACCAATGGCGAGATCACCACCGTGAGCGCCCCGGTTTTGTCGTACCGCGACAGCGCCGGAATCTGATAGCAGAGCGATTTTCCCGTTCCGGTAGGCAAGATGGCGAGCGAATGTCGACCGCGCATCGCCGCTTGGACAATTGCCTGTTGCATCGGCTGGCCGTATTCATCGAGCGGCTCCGGGCGGAACTCCGCGAAGCCGAACCAACGCTTCAACTCGCGCGCGGCATCGTGGCGTTCGCAACACCAGCCACATGTCGGATCCGCACAGGGCACATCGCGTAGGTTGCGCACCAGCTCGCCGGCTTGCGGGAACTGGTGTCGCACCCACGGCGGCATCACCGAGTTGCCACCCGACACTGAGAGCCACGCCAGCGTGTATGCCAACGACCATCCGTATTGGTGCGCATTCCTCACCACTTCGCGTCCGCGCGTGATGCAGGCTTTGTCGCGCAGCAACCCCTCCAATGCAGCGCGCGCGTCGGAATCGTTTGGCCGTACCGCTTGACGCAACGTGGTGAACAGCGAGTTCACACCGGCAGCGCCCGCTTCAACGGTGGTGAGCCAATGCCACGCACACATCAGATCGGGGGATGTTCGCTGTGTCTCCAGCAGCGCGGTGTTCTGATCCTTGAACAGATCCAACGTCAATTGCGCATCGAGCAACGGATCGTTGATCTGCGCGCGCCTGAGCTGACCGTCCTGGTAGTGCTTGACGAGGTGGTGATACGGGTTGCGCGGGAACGCGAGCGGATTCAGGCGCAGCGTGTCGACTGCGGGTAGCGCAAGCAGCTTCAGATTTGGGTTCGCGGCGGAGAGATGCGGTAGATCAAATGCCACGATGTTGTGGCCAAGGACGAAGGCAGCGCCTTCGGCAAGACGATCCAACTCGCGAAGGGCTTCGGAGCGATCGCCGCGTTTGAAGTTGAACGAAGCGTGCGTATCTGCCCGGATTGCAGCGAAGCGGTGGATGCGGGAATCGTCGATTCCGACCTCGACGTCGAGGCAGAGACACCGCGGCGCAAAATCACTACCGTCTTCCGCGATCGAACGCCCCTCTCCGCTGCTATCAGTGCTCATGGTTCAAAGCGGGGGTGACCTCAGAGCACTCGTTTAGAGCAGCAGTTCATACCTGTGCCTCAGATGGAACACCTGCTCAGCAATGTCTCCGCTGGGAGATCCGATCATTTCCCATTGCGCAAATAGTTCCGCATAGGTCATCGGAACAAATCGAACTTCACCATCGCTGATCATGTCTCGGAATCGACGCAATTCCTCGCGGTGTTCAACGAACTCGGGGAAGCTGTCGAAATTCGTTGGCTCCCAGTAGATGTATAGCAGGATTAGCGCACTCGGCCCGACCACAAACGTGTTGCGCATGCCCAGATAGTGTTTCATCAACTGCGCCACGTCCAAGCGCCGAAATAGCGTCGGCGATTGCACCAGCATCCGATAAAGCTCATTCCAGTGAGGTTCCGCCAACGCGTCTACCACCGACGCATACCTCGGACTGAATTCCGCACGCTTCTGATCCAATGTCTCGGTGAACTTGGACTCGACGCAGATTGTCGCGGACTCTCCTCGTACGAAGAAGTCCAAATTCGGCGCGGAGATTCCCGTATTCAATTTCAGCTCGAACCGACACTCAGTGAAATCGTTGAAACCGAGCAGCGCGAGCCTGTTTGGCCGGTGACGAAACCACCCAAACACGTTTACCGCCAGTGCCGACGAAGATACTGCGGCGCAGAATTTGGCCGG
>JANLUG010000366.1:0-1624 GCA_031363335.1 Gammaproteobacteria bacterium | reverse complement strand
TCACGGTGGCTCTCCGTCCGTTTGCGGGTCCGTAGTCTACCCTGGTAACCAGAGAATGGTCACGCGAAGCCGCCCGGATTCCGCGTTGACGAGGCGCGAACATCACCCGTGCCGCCTAACAACGATTGGACGACAAATCGTCGCAACGAGAGACGACACAATCCATTTTTTTCATCCGCGTCATGCCTCGCGCTCCCCGGTCAGCATTAATGCGCCTTCAGCCTCACACATTCGGATAATTTCGCCAACAGCTAGTCTCCCGACCCTGCCGCCCCCTTCGCCGAAGTCGTCCGTTGCCGTATTCCTCTCTAACGTTCACTCACCTCGTAGTACATCGCCGCACAACGTCGTGAGAAAAGCGACATGGTGTCGTCTATCCGCGCAGTTCTGTTTCACCATCCTTCAATCCGTCCATCGAATCCACCGATGCCCCCGTCCCAGCTCCTTCAAAATCTGCGCGACGTGATTCGCCGCAAGCATTATTCGATTCGCACCGAGCAGACATACGTCAACTGGACCAAGGACTACGTTCGCTACCACCACCTCCGACACCCGGTCGAATTGAACGAAGTGAATGTCGTGCAGTATCTGACTCACCTCGCGGTGGATCGTCATGTGTCGGCCTCCACTCAGAACCAGGCGCTGAACGCGTTGGTGTTCCTCTACAAACACGTCCTCAATCGTCCGCTTGGCAGCCTTGCCGGAGCCGCGCGCGCGAAACATCAGCCCTCGCTCCCGGTGGTTTTCACCCGTGACGAGGTCGAGGCGTTGCTCCATCGACTGGATGGCACACCGTGGCTGGTCACCGCTCTGCTGTACGGATCAGGACTACGTCTGATGGAAGGTCTCAGGCTACGCGTGAAAGACATCGACTTCGACCGGCTCGCGATCTATGTCCGCGGCGGCAAGGGAGGCAAAGACCGCGTGTCGATGTTGCCGGCCGATCTGGTCGATCCATTGTTGGCGCACCTGTCACAGGTGCGCATCACGTTCGAGCGCGACCGCGAGCGCGGCATGGCGGGCGTGTATCTGCCGTACGCGCTCGAACGGAAGTACCCAAACGCGACGGTCGAGTGGTCATGGCAATGGGTATTCCCAAGCCCGGAGTTCAGCCGCGATCCGCGCGGCAACGGCGAGGAGCGTCGTCATCACCTGCTGCCCGAGCTGATTCAGCGGCGTATGCGCCGCGCGCTGCGAGAAGCGAAGATCGAAAAGCGCGCGAGTCCGCATACGTTGCGGCACTCGTTCGCGACACATCTTCTCGAGGCCGGTTACGACATCCGCACCGTACAAGAACTGTTAGGCCACTCGGATGTGAGGACCACGCAGATCTACACGCATGTACTCAAGCTAGGCGGCAACGCCGTGAAGAGTCCGCTCGCTGGGCTACACCTTCGAAAGGCCGATCCTCACAGTTTGCTGCTGATGCGGCCGGTAGAGCGCATCGATTGACTATCGCGACCGATCCAGGCGCCGGCTGCCGAGCCGACGCTTGAGCGAGGTCTCCGTTTCGTTCGAGCGTTTTCCGGCTAGCAACGACTCGACGTTGACGTCCTCGGCGAATACGCCCGCATCATTGCTTGACCGCTCTCCCCTCTCGCCCTAGCGTTCCGTCACTAAGAAC
>JANLUG010000301.1:0-1265 GCA_031363335.1 Gammaproteobacteria bacterium | reverse complement strand
CTGCTACCGACTGAGCATTGCCTGTCGATGCGCTGCACGGTGCCGGGTCGAACCGTCGGTCAGATGCGTCGCGCGCTGCCGTATGTCGTCGAAGAGTTTGTCGCCGGCGACATCGATACGATGCACATCGCCGCGGGTCCGGTGCAACGCAACCAACCGGTGGACGTGGTGCTGATCGAACGCGCCGTGCTGCAAAGCTGGCTCGAGGTTCTGGCTGCTCGTGGTCTGGTTCCGGGATTCGCGGTAGCCGACGCGGCATTGCTGCCGTCGGTTCCGGGCGAAACGACACTATTGTTCGACGGCCAGCGCGTGCTGGTCAGGTCCGCCGATCAAGTGGCCGCAATCGAAGCCGATGCGCTGAAGCTCGTACTCGAATCGTTGGCTGCGAAAGCAGACGCAACCCGGGTTCGCTTCGTTGCCGTGAATGGGCGCGTTGATGGGATCATGCGTGCAGAAGTCGCGGCTGCTACCGAGCACACAATCGAGTGGATCGACACTGAGAGCGACGTAACCGTGCTCGCGCACCTCGCTGCAGCGTTTCCGGGCAAGCCGCCGGCGATCAATCTGCTGCAAGGCGTGTTGGCGCCACCGAGGAATGGCAACGGCGGTTTGATGCGCTGGCGCAGCGTTGCTGCGTTGTTCGGCATCTGGATCGTCGTGCTTATTGCGAGCGAAACCATTCGCGGCGTTTGGGCTTCGCACCGCGCGGCGTCGCTCAGCACG
This sequence comes from Gammaproteobacteria bacterium, assembly GCA_031363335.1. GTDB lineage: Bacteria > Pseudomonadota > Gammaproteobacteria > Pseudomonadales > Azotimanducaceae > DATJGR01. The sequence continues at coordinate 542 of JANLUG010000301.1, read as the reverse complement.
CAGATCAACGAACTTTATCGAAGCTACTTTCCGAACGAGCAGCGCATTCAGGATCCGTACAAGCAGATGAACGCGCACATCGGCGGGCGCGGCACTTCCGATTCGACGTTCCTCTCGTTGCTGGGACATCTCGCCAACGGACTGGCAACGAATCCGAATGCGCAATTGCGCAGCATTACGTTCAATGACGGCCGCGCGGAGCTCGGGGCAGAAGTCGCAGTCGGCGGTTTTGAAGCGCTGGAGACGCTCAAGGCAGCCTGGGCCAAAGAAGGTGTCTCGGTCGACATCAGTTCTGCGGAACAGCAAGACCAACAGGTCCACGCTCGAATTCGTCTGAGGGGTGGTTGAATGTTGAGTCGAATCGATTCTGCTTTTCGCCAGTCCAGCGCCGGGCGGTGGTTCTTTGGTCTTCAGCCTAACGAGCGGACAATGGTGGCGTCGCTCGTCGTGTTTCTGGTGGTGGTGTTGTTGTACACCACCGTCTGGCTCCCACTCAGCGATTGGAGCAACCGAGCCGACGCGTTGTATCAACGCCAGATCGC
>JANLUG010000300.1:0-6398 GCA_031363335.1 Gammaproteobacteria bacterium | reverse complement strand
TCGGATCGGTGCCGATCAGCCGATCCGACTGCCAGATCGAATCGACACCGCCGGACTCACACAAGTCGATCCAACGGCGGAACCCGCGCGCGTCTTCGAACGGAAAGTTGGCGACTCCAAGCCCGGCACTGACGGTCATTGTTGAACACCTGGAATGCTGATTGGACGCGATTCTAGCAGCAGACGAACTTCAGACCGATCGCGATTAACATGCGGCAGAGCATTCGCACGTGGTTCTCACCGTGAACAAAAAGGTCGTCGTCTTCGGCGCGCTGGGATTGGTCGGACGCAGCGTCATCAAGGCACTGGAGCCGCGCGCCGACTGGCAGATCGTCGGCGTGTCGCGGCGCCGCCCCGACTTTGTCGGTCGCGCGCGTTTTGTGTCGCTCGATCTGACGGATCGCGACGCGTGCGTGCGGACGTTTTCGGATGCCGAATTCGCCGACGTCACCCACGTCGTCTATGCGGCGCTTTACGAGAAACCCGAGCTGATTGCGGGTTGGCGGGATCCGGAACAGATCGCAACGAATACGACGATGCTGAAGAACGCGCTCGAAGTGCTCGGGCGGCAGCCGTCGCTCCGGCACGTCACGCTGCTGCAGGGAACGAAGGCGTATGGCGCGCACATCGCGCCGATGCGTATCCCAGGTCGGGAACGCGAACCGCGACACCCCGGCGCGAACTTCTACTGGAATCAGGAAGACCACCTGATCGAATTGAGCGCGCGCCGTCAGTGGACGTACTCGATCATGCGCCCGCAGGTGGTGTGCGGTTTCGCGCTAGGCAGCCCGATGAACATGCTGAGCGCGCTCGGCATGCTGGCGGCCGTGCAGCGCGAGCGGGGCGAACCGCTGCGGTTTCCGGGCGGCGCTCCATGCATCACGCAAGCGACCGACGCGGATCTGCTGGCGCGCGCCATCGTTTGGGCGGCGGAAGATCCGCGCTGTGCAAACGAGACCTTCAACATCGCCAACGGCGACGTGATGGTGTGGCAGGAGATCTTTCGCGTTGTCGCCGATGTGTTCGGCATGCCGCTGGCGGAGCCTGCGCCGGTACGCCTCGCGGATGCGATGCCGAAACACGCGTCGTTGTGGCAGCAGATCGTTGCGCGTCACCACCTGCAACCGCATTCGATGGAAGACTTGATCGGCGCATCGTGGCAATTCGCAGACGCGGTGTTCGGATATGGCGGCACACCCTCAGACACGGTCGTCAGCACCGTCAAGGCGCGCCGGTTCGGCTTCACCGAATGCGTGGATACCGAGGAGATGTTCGTGCGCCAGCTAACCGAGCTGCAAGCCGCTCGGATACTGCCGCGATGAGCAGCTTCGCACTCGTCGGCGATATCGGCGGAACACACGCGCGACTCGCGCTGGCAGACGCCTCGCTGAAGCTAACCGAGGTGCGCGACTATCCGAGCGCCGAGTTTGATGACGGCGCACGCCTGATCGAACGATATCGGCGGGACGTCGGCGCCATCGAACCGGCGGGCTGTTGCGTCGCCATCGCCGGCCCGGTTATCGACGGCCGCGGCAAGTTGACGAACGGTCGCGTCGCGTGCGATGCGCAGGCCATAGCGGCGGTGTTGGGCGGCAAACGCACGCTCGTGATCAATGATTTCACGGCGGTAGGCCACGCGTTGCCGGTGCTGCCGAACAGCGCGCTGAAGACGATCGGCCCCGATCTTCCCGGAACCGGCGCGAAGGCGGCACTCGGTCCCGGCACCGGGCTCGGCATGGGTTTCGTCGTGCGCCACGAAGGGCACTGGCGCGTGCTGCCGTCCGAAGGCGGTCACGCCAATCTCGCCGCGACGGATCCGTTGGAGCTCGAGGTGCTCGGCTTCCTGATACAGCGCTTCGACTTCGTCGGCTGGGAGACGGTGCTATCGGGGCCGGGTCTCGTGAATCTCTATCAGGCGGTCTGTCAGGTATGGGGCGCGGCGCCCGAAGTCGACGAGCCGAGCGAAATCACGTCGCGCGCGCTAACGGTGGCCGACCCTGTCTGTCATCAGACGCTCGAGATGTTCTGCAATCTGTTGGGCACCGCGGCGGGTGGTCTCGCGGTAACGGTGTGTGCAACGGGCGGCGTTTATGTCGCGGGCGGGATTCTGCCGCGGCTCGGTGATTTCCTGGAGCAGAGCCAGTTCCGGCGTCGCTTCGAAGCGCGCGGGCCGATGTCGGATTACGTGAAGGCGATTCCGACGCGCTTGGTGCTCGAGCCCGAACTCGGCCTGATCGGCTCAGCGGCGGCTTATTGGGAAGGCCACTCCTGACCCCTTAGCGCATCCGTTGTCTGTCGCGACGCCGCAGTTTTGTCTTCGGTGCCGCGGTACAGATAGTCGCGCGTCGCCGGGAACGGTGCGTCGCGACCACCCAGTAGAAGCTGGAATACGACGATGTCGCCATACTCGAAGGCGGTCTGCGACGTTACCAGATAGAACTCCCACATCCGGCAGAATCGTTCGCCCTTCGTAGCCACGAAGTGCGCCCGTTGCGTCTGAAAGCGGCGGTTCCATTCCTTCAGCGTCAACGCGTAGTGCGGCCGCAGGATCTCGAGGTCGCCCATCTTCAGGCCCGAACGCTCAATGGCCGCGGACATGGTCGACAGCGAAGGTATATGGCCGCCCGGAAAGACGTATCGCCGAAACCACGCATTCGTCGAGTTCGGCGGCCGCGTCGAGCCGATCGTGTGCAGCAGCGCGACGCCGCGCGGGCGCAGTTGTTGCACGAGTTGCTCGAAGTAGCGCCGGAAGTTGCGACGGCCGACGTGCTCGAACATGCCGACGCTGACGATGCGATCGTACTGTCCGTGGTGCATCCGATAGTCCTGGAGGCGGAACTCGACGCGATCCGCGAGCCCGCGTCGGACCGCCTCGGAGCGGGCGACGCGCAGTTGCTCGGAACTCAACGTCAATCCTACGACATTCACCCCAACGGTTTCGGCAAGGTGCAAGGCAAGACCGCCCCAACCGCAGCCAATGTCGAGGATCTGTTGCCCCGGCGCGAGCAGCAGCTTGTGAGCGATGTGGTTGCACTTGGCGAGCTGCGCGGATTCCAGCGACACGTCCGGATCGCGGTAGTAAGCACACGAGTAGTGCATGCCGCGGTCGAGGAATGCGCGAAACAGTTCCTCGTCGAGGTCGTAATGGTGATGGACGTTGGCGAAGCTGGCCTTCAACGCGTTCCACGTCTGCACGAGCGCCGCGAACTCGCTGAACACGGTGCGCCGTTGCGCCAGATCGCCCATGTTGCTGCGCAGAATCGTGATCAGATCGGTGAGGCTGCCGTCGGCAACGTCCCAACCTTCGTCCATGTACGTTTCGCCGAGTTCGAGCGCAGGGTGCGTCAGCACGCGCCGCAGCGTGTCGGGGTGACGAATCACCCACGTCGCTTTCGGCGTGCCCGAACCGAAGCGATGGCGGGCGCCGTTGACGTCGACGAGCGTCAGTTCGCCGCGCTTCACATAACGTTCGAACAGTTCGAGGCGCATCGTTCCCTCCTGTGAAAGGACGGACTGCACTTACCAAAGCTTTCCGATTCAAAGCTTGCCGATTTATGGCACTAGCGTTCGCCCGACTCAACCGGTACTTGCCGTAGGACCTCACCGACGCTTCCGTGGTCATCCGCGCGGCGATTCGCTAGCCTCGACGACTAACGACATCGACAGGGGAATGGAGCATGAAGGTCAGCATCGGTATCGGCGGCGCGGCGTCGGGGCGCAAGCGGGACTTCGACGAACAGGTCGACTACGTGGTGGAAGCGGAAAAGCTCGGCGTCGATGCCGTCTGGACGGCCGAAGCCTGGGGGCAGGACGCGATTTCCCCGCTCGCATACCTCGGCGCGAAGACGCACAAGATCAAGCTCGGCACCGGCATCATGCAGATCAGCGCGCGGGCGCCGGTGATGACGGCGATGACGGCGTTGACGATGGCCGCGATCACCAACGACCGGTTCATTCTCGGTCTGGGCGCGAGCGGTCCGCAAGTGGTCGAAGGTCTGCACGGTCGCCCGTTCAAGGGACCGTTGACGCGCATGAAGGAGACGATCGAGATCATCAAGCTCGCCTTCGCCGGGGAGAAAATCGAGTATCACGGCGAGTATCACGACCTGCCGCTGCCGGGTGGCCAGGGCAAGGCGCTGCGGCTGTCGCAACCCGGTAACTCGAAGATTCCGATCTACCTCGCGACGCTGGGTCCCGCAACGCTCGAATACACCGGCGCGGTAGCAGATGGTTGGCTCGGTACCTCGTTCACACCGGAGCACGCAGATGCGCACCTCGACTATCTGCGGCGCGGCGCGCAGAGCACCGGACGCAGCTTCGCCGACATCGACATTCAGGTCGGCGGCACGGTCGCGTTCGGCAATGATATGGACGCGCTCGTCGAACCGCTGAAACCCGGCATGGCGTTCACGTTGGGCGCGATGGGCTCGCCGACCACGAACTTCTACAACGACGCGTTCAAGCGCGGCGGTTGGGATGCGGTCGGACGCGAAGTACAGCGCCTGTGGGTCTCCGGCAAACGCGAGGAAGCGATTGCGAAAGTACCGGCCGAGATGGTCATTCAGGCGAATCTGCTGGGCGACGAGGCGATGGTGCGCGAACGAATTCGCGCTTATCGCGACGCGGGTGTGACGACGTTGCGCGTCGCGCCGGCCGGTGCGGATCTGGCGGAGCGATTGCAGACGTTGGGGCGCGTGATGGATATCGTGCGCGGGCTATGACGACGTCCAAGAGTAGCGACGTTGCAGACGGCGCGTAACTACCTGGCAGGTCTGTCGAACAGCATCTGGTCCGCGCTCGTCACGCTGGCGGTCGTTCCGTTCTATCTGAAATACCTCGGCATCGAAGCCTACGGACTGGTCGGTTTTCTGGTGTTTACCCAGGGGATCGTTCAACTGCTCGACGTCGGTCTGGGTCCGACCATCAGCAGAGAGGTCGCGCGATACACGGCGCAAGGCGACCTGCCGAGCGCGTCGCAGCTGCTGCGCACGTTGGCGGTCGTCTACTGGTCGACGGCAGCCTTGATTCTGGTGTACTTCGTTGCGGCCGCGCCGTTGATTGCCGAACACTGGTTGAACACCACGACGCTATCGCCGGAGGTCGTCGCTTCGGCCACGGCGCTGATCGGATTCGTCATCGCGTGTCGTTGGCCGCTGAGTCTTTATCAGGGCGTGCTGATCGGTGCGCAGCGGTTGATCACCGTCAGCGCGATCAACATCGCGATGGTCACCACAGCGAGCATCGGTGCGGTGGCGATCCTCGCGTTCGTGTCGCCGACGGTCCAAGCGCTGTTCATCTGGCAAGGCATCGTCGCGTTCGCATTCTCGCTGGTCATGATGCGCGCCGCGTGGCGGGTAGTCGGGCGATCGGAGCGCACTCGGTTCGCCTGGGAACGCCTGCGCGAAGTCTGGCGATTCTCCACCGGCATGACGTTGGTCGCCGTGACCGCGATTGTGCTGCTGCAGCTCGACAAGGCGATTCTGAGCAGAATGCTGAGTCTCGATCAGTTCGGTCTGTACATGCTGGCGGTGCTCGTCGCTAACAGTTTGTTTGTGTTGGTGCGCCCGCTGTTCAACACGATTTATCCGCGCATGACCGCGCTGGCGGCGACTGCGCAGCTCGACCGCCTGTCGGACGTTTATGGCTCGGGAACTCGGTTGCTGGCCTCGGTGTTGTTTCCGGTCGCCACGACGATATCGCTGTTTTCTAAAGACCTTATTTTCTTGTGGACCCAGAACGCCACCACGGCGACGAACGTTGCTCCGCTGGTGTCACTACTCGTATGGGGAACCGCGTTGAACGGAATCATGCATTTTCCGTATGCGCTGCAGCTGGCTTTCGGAAAACCCCGGTTGCCGCTGACCATCAACGCAATTCTCATCGTCGTTTCGGCACCGATCACGGTGAGTCTCACTGCGACTCAGGGCGTCATCGGCGGCGCCGCGTCGTGGGCCATCCTGAACGGAATTTATGTGCTGCTTGGAACGTGGCTCACGCATCGGTTCCTGCTGCGCGGCATCGGCGGCAGGTGGCTGGCGCGGAACGTCCTTGTGCCGCTCGTTGTTTCGTTGGCCGTCGTCGGCACCGCCGCATGGTTCATCTTGAGTCAACCCGCCTCGGCGTTGCTGCACGTCGCGTTGGCGGCTGTTGCCGCGTTGGCCGGGTTCGTTGCCAACGTCGCTATGGACCGTACTGCGTTCGCACGTTTTCTCAGCAGCGTGGGGCTGACAAGAGCGTGACCGGTACCGCTATCAGACGGGATCCTTCCGGAAGACCAGCAGAATGACGCCCTCGCCGGGGAGTTCGTCCACCGACCCGTATTGTTGGTAGCCGCGCAGCATTCGCCAGGGCTCCAGCCAGAACGGGTAGTGATTCGTCGAACGCTTGATGCAGGTGTT
>JANLUG010000296.1:0-2137 GCA_031363335.1 Gammaproteobacteria bacterium | reverse complement strand
TCCGTGTCCGCCGAGCACCGGATAGCCGATCGGCACGTGTGCGCACGTGTACCACCCGTCCGGCAGTTCCAGCAGTTTGCGGATCTTCGGTTCCTCGAGACACAACAAAGTCGTCAGCACGCAGCCCAACCCTTCGTTGCGACACGCGAGCAACAGGTTCTGCACGGCGGGATACACCGAACCGCCGCCCACGACTGAAGGTCGGTTCAGGTCGTTGTCGGTGATCGTCATCGAGTCCGGGTTGAAGCAGAACACGGCGATCACCGGCACTTCGTGCATGTGTTCGGCGAGATGGTTGCCCGCCTCGATGGCGCGCCCGGACTTGCTGCGTTCGTCGGGCGGCATCGATTCCATGTGTTTCCGATAATTCACGATGTAACCGGTCCAATAGGGCCTATACAGGTCTTCGAATGCCTGCTTCTTCGCAGGGTCGCGCACGGCGACGATGCGCCACGGCTGCCTGTTGCCGCCGGTCGGTGCCCACGTTGCGGCCGTGAGCACGCGTTGCAGGACGTCTTCGGGAATCGGATCGGAACGCAGCCGGCGGACGGCGCGCAGCGTGCTCATCGCTTCATATAGTTCCATGGAGTCTCTCCGTCGGAAAAAGAAAAGGCGCGTCGGGAGACGCGCCTTTATATCCACGGGATTCCGCAGAACCCCAACAACTCGATCAAGCCGCGTTGTAGCCTAGAATGGCTTTCGTCTCGAGGAATTCTTCGAGACCCCATTCACTGAACTCGCGGCCGTTGCCGGATTGTTTGTAGCCGCCGAACGGTGCGCCCGGATCGACGCCTGCGCCGTTCACGTGGATGTTGCCGGCGCGAATCTGCCGCGCCACGTTGCGCGCGCGTTCGAGGTCGGACGACTGCACGTAACCGGAAAGACCATACAGCGTGTCGTTCGCGATACGGATCGCATCCGCGTCGTCTTTGTAGCCGATGATCGACAGCACCGGCCCGAAGATTTCTTCGCGCGCGATCGTCATCTCATTGGTCACGTGCGAGAACACGGTCGGTTTCACGAAGTAGCCGTGGTTCAAGCCGTCCGGCAGGCCTTCGCCGCCGCATTCGAGTTTCGCGCCTTCTTCGATGCCTTTTTTGATCAGACCCTGGATCTTGTTCCATTGCACTTTCGACACGACCGGACCGACGTTGGTGTCGGCCTTCGACGGATCGCCCACTTTGGCGGCCATTGCGGTGGCCTTGGCGATTGCAGCGGCTTCGTCCATGCGCTTCATCGGCACCAGCATGCGCGTCGGTGCATTACACGACTGGCCGCTGTTCATCACACAAGAGCCCATGCCTTGCGCGACGGCTTTCGGGAAATCCGCATCGTCGAGCAGGATGTTGGCGGATTTGCCGCCGAGTTCCTGCGTGACGCGCTTGACGGTCGGCGCCGCGTTCTGCGCGACGGAAATGCCGGCGCGAGTCGAACCGGTGAACGACACCATGTCGACATCGGGGTGTGACGACAGCGCCACACCGACGCCGGGACCGTCGCCGTTGACGAGGTTGAACACACCCGGCGGAACGCCGGCTTCGTCCATCACTTCGGCGAAGATGATCGCGTTGAGCGGTGCGATCTCGGTCGGCTTCAGGATCATCGTGCAACCCGCTGCGATAGCCGGCGCGACTTTCGCTGCGATCTGGTTCAACGGCCAGTTCCACGGCGTGATCAGCGCGCAAACGCCGATCGGTTCGTGGACGATGCGGTTGCGGCCTTTGTCTTCTTCCCACTTGAACGTCTTCATCGCGTTCAACGTGTATGCGATGTGACCGAGGCCGGCCGGCGCTTGTGCCATGTTGGCGAGCCCGATCGGTGCGCCCATCTCTTTCGAAACGACGGCGCCGATGTCGGGCATGCGCTTCTGGTATGCGGCGATGATCTTCTCGAGCAACGCGGCGCGTTCGGCGACGGTCGTCTTCGAGAAGGTCTGGAAGGCTTTCTTCGCGGCAGCGACCGCGCGGTTGACGTCTTCCTGGTCGCCTAACGTGATCGTGCCGACCACTTCCTCGTTGGCGGGGTTCAGGACTTCGAGAGTCTTGGTGCTGTGTGGTGTCACCCACTTGCCATCGATGTAGAAATTGCGCTCGTTCTTCATGCTCACTCCCTAATCTGGCCCATCTTCGTGGGCGGT
>JANLUG010000769.1:0-3628 GCA_031363335.1 Gammaproteobacteria bacterium | reverse complement strand
TCGAGAATCCGCACCTGATCTACCCGGGCGATACGGTAAGGCTCGTTTACATCGATGGCCAGCCTGCGCTTGTCGTAGAGCGCGGCGACGGAGCGCGTACCTATAAATCGTCGCCCTCGTCAGACACCAAGCTTTCGCCTCAGATTCGCGCAACGCCGCTTGAAACTTCGATACCGGCGATCAACCTTGATGCGATCCAGGGCTTCCTCGTTCAGAACCGAATCGTTGCGCCGGCCGAGCTCGACGCCGCACCGTACGTCATTCAGGGTGAAAGTGAGCGGTTAGTATTGGGTGGCGGCGACCGACTGTACGTGCGCGGCGGGCTGCTCGATAGCGAGTCGTACAGCTTCGTGCGCAAGGGTGAGTTGTATCGCGACCCGGTCACCAACGAGATCCTCGGACTCGAAGCAACCTACATCGGTCTCGGTCGGGTGGTCGCGAGCGAAGGCGACATCTCGACGTTCTTCGTCAACAGCGCGCGAGAGGAAGTGCAGATCGGCGACCGCGTGTTGCCGACCGAAGAGCGCAAGGTCGATTCGACGTTCTTCCCGAGCGCGCCCTCCACGCAAGTCGACGGGCAATTGATTGCGGTGTTCGGTGGCGTGACGCAGGTTGGCCAGTACGACGTGGTCGTCATCGACCGTGGCGAACGCGAAGGCCTCGTGTCCGGCAACGTCCTCGCCATCTACAAGCGCGGCGCGTTGGCGAAGGATCGAATCGCGAAAGACACCGTCCGCCTGCCGTCTGAGCGTGCGGGATTGTTGATGGTGTTCCGCGTGTTCGAGAAGGTTTCGTACGGCTTGGTGTTGGCGACGGAACGGCCGTTGGCCATCCTCGACGAAGTAAAGAACCCGTAGCGCGGCGCACTAGGCAGCGCACACGCGCATCCGCCTAGTCCTACAGCCGCCGCGGGGCGGCGCGGGTTCAATCGACCCCTTCGCTTCAGAATCCGCGTGTGGTGTCACCCGAACAACTGATGCCCTTGCTCGGCGCTTTGATGGGTCGCGGCGCAAGTCGTCGCGTCGTGCGGCGCGCGGTCGTGGACACCTGGCGCGCGGGCGGCGCGACTGCTGAGGCCGTCGCCCGGCTGAGATCCGACTTCGGCTTCGAGGTCCCCCGTCGATCAGTCGTCGCGAAAGAGTTCGCCGCACTCCAGCCTCTCGGCATCGCCGTGGTGGGTCTGCTGGACCCGAGCTACCCGCCACTGCTCGCGGCGATACCCGATCCTCCGCTTGCGTTGTTCATTCAAGGAGACAGCGCGGCACTGTTGCGTCCGTTGATGATCGCGATCGTTGGTAGTCGAAGAGCCTCCCCATCCGGGCGCGAGTTCGCGCGTGCGCTCGCCAACGATCTCGGTCGTGCGGGGTTCGTCATTGTCAGCGGCTTGGCCGCTGGCATCGACGGCTGCGCCCATCGCGGTGCGCTCGATGGGAAGGCGGCGACCGTCGCGGTGATGGGGAGCGGGCACGCCAAGGTCTACCCGGCGAACCATCAGGGATTGGCTCGCGAGGTGATTGCCGCCGGCGCGCTGGTGTCCGAGTACCCGCCGTCATCCATCGCATCGCAAGCACATTTCCCGGAGCGCAATCGAATCATTAGCGGTTTGGCCGCCGGGGTGGTCGTCGTCGAGGCGACGGTGCGAAGCGGAAGCCTGATCACGGCGAGGATGGCGCTCGAGCAGGGGCGCGAGGTGTTGGCGGTGCCGGGTCCGGTGCTCAATGGAACTCACGGGGGATGTCACCGTCTGCTCAAGCAGGGCGCGGCGTTGGTGGAGGACGCCGTGGACGTACTGGATGCGTTCGGAATCCAGGCGACGGCGGTCGCCGAGGTCGAGTTACCGTCGAACCCCATTCTGGCTCGCGTTCTCAACTCGGTAACTTACAGCGTCGCCGCGCTCCAAGACATTGTTGAGTTGTTGGCGATGCCCGTCGACGAGGTCCTGGGCGCGCTCGTCGAACTGGAACTCGAAGGGTTTGTGGAGACATATCGCGACGGTTATATTCGGCGCCCACGCAAGGCAAGAGATACACGATGACTTGGGTAGCGATCCTCATGGGATCCGAAAACGATTGGCCCGTCATGCAAGGCGCGGCGGACGCGCTGGACGCGCTGGGTATCGGCTGCGAAGTGCGGGTCACTTCCGCGCATAGGACCCCGCGCGCGACGGCCGAGTATGTCGCCGATGCCGAGAGGCGCGGCTGCCAGGCATTCATCTGCGGCGCAGGTATGGCCGCTCACCTGGCTGGCGCGGTCGCAGCGCTCACGATCAAACCGGTCATCGGCGTACCGATCGATTCTGGCCCCTTGGCGGGAATCGACGCGCTGCTGTCCACCGTACAAATGCCGGGCGGAATTCCCGTCGCGACGGTCGCAATCGGCAAGGCGGGAGCCAAGAATGCGGCGTACCTGGCGGCGCAGATGCTGGCGCTGAGCGACGTCGCGCTGGCGGCTCGCGTTCGGGCCGATCGGGAAGCCAATGCGACTCGAGTCGTAGAGCAGAACGCGCGGCTCGAACAACTGCGCGGCGGAAAAAGCTGATACGCGCTTGCTGATCAACGAAGCGTTTCATCTGGGAGTGGCCGCAGACGTATTGCGATCAGGAGGCATCGTGGCGCACGCCACGGAAGCGGTCTGGGGCTTGGCCTGCGATCCCTTCGACACAGCCGCAGTCTCCCGGTTACTCGATCTCAAGGGGCGTTCTATCCATAAGGGACTGATCCTTGTCGGTGCGCAGGAGTCCGATTTCGCGGCGGAGATCGCGGCGTTGAGTGAGCTCGACGCCGCGCGAGTTCGACGCACCTGGCCCGGCCCGGAGACCTGGCTCATGCCGAATCGCCAGTTTCCGTCTTGGATCACCGGTGGTCGCTCATCGGTCGCGGTCCGGGTTCCGGGACATGCCCAGGCGCGCCTGCTGTGCGCAATTTTCGGCAGCCCGTTGGTTTCGACCTCGGCCAATCCGTCCGGACGTCCGCCGGCCCGTAGCGAGTTGGCGGTACGACGCTACTTCTTCGATGACGTGGACTACGTGCTGCACGGCGAACTCGCGGGGGAAGTGGCGCCAAGCCGTATTCGGGATGCGGTATCGGGGACGCGAGTTCGATGACGCACCGGTTTGCAGTTGTCGGTAACCCGGTCGGTCATAGCTTGTCGCCGCGCATTCATCGGATGTTCGCGGAGCAGACGGGTTGCGACCTCGAGTATGAGGCCGTGCTTGCGCCCCTTGATGGATTCGTCAGATCGCTGCAGTCGTTCTTCGGCGGCGGCGGCAGCGGTGTAAACGTCACGCTGCCGTTCAAGGAAGCCGCCTTTGACTGGGTAACGTCGTGCGACGAATACGCCGGGTCAGCGGGCGCGGTCAACACGATCGTTGCAGCGGGTGACGGCTACCGAGGTTGTAATACCGACGGCATAGGGCTCGTGCGCGATCTGACGATCAATCTAAGGTGCGACCTGAGCGGCAAGCGTGTGTTGGTTCTGGGTGCGGGCGGTGCGGTGCGGGGGATCCTCGGTCCACTGCTTGGGGCTAGCCCCAGTTGTGTTGTAGTAGCGAATCGAACTCCGGCGCGCGCCCGCGCATTGATCGATCGATTTGAAGATCCGCGCCTGTGCGTTTCCGAACCGGAGTCGC
>JANLUG010000263.1:0-1868 GCA_031363335.1 Gammaproteobacteria bacterium | reverse complement strand
AAGCGCGCGATGCGGAGGCGGACTGGGAGCGGGTCGATGAACCGTTCATTCGGGTGAAGCGCCAGCTGCAGGAGTATTTCGACGGCGCGCGTCGCACCTTCGATGTCCCGTTGGCGCCTGACGGTACCGATTTCCAGCGCGCCGTCTGGCACGCGCTGACGACGATTCCGTACGGCACTACATGTGCATATCTCGACATCGCGATGCACGTCGACCATCCGAAGGCGCTTAGAGCGGTCGGCGCCGCGAACGGCGCCAATCCGATTCCGATCATCATTCCGTGCCACCGCGTGATCGGCAGCGACGGATCGTTGACCGGATTCGGCGGAGGGCTCGATACAAAACGCTGGTTGCTCGATCTCGAACGCAGCCGGTCCGGACTGTTTCGCTGACTGCGCGCCATTTCATATTCGACTTCTTCGGGACGCTGGTGACGTACCGCGAAGGTGTGCGCGGCAACCCCGTCACGCGTGCGCTGGCCGCGTTGTCGGCAAGTGGCATCGAACTGACACCTGACGCGCTGACCGAGCAATTTACCGAGTGTTTCGCAACGCTGGAAACCACCGCGAGCGTCACGCTGCGCGAGTTCAGCATGCACGACGCGGTGCGCATGCTGTTCGGCGAACTCGGTGCGTCAACGTCGGACGAACGCGTGCGCGCGTTTGTCGGCGCTTACCTCGACGACTGGACCGAGAGCGTGCTGGAACTGCCGAATCTGAAGAGCTGGCTCGATGCGTTACCGGGTTCGAAGTCGGTGCTCAGCAACACGCATCACGAGCCGATGGTGGTCGGATTGCTGGAACGTTTCCGGATCGGCGCTTCGTTCGAGCGTGTCACCACCTCGATCGGTCACGGCTTCCGCAAACCGCATCCGAGCATCTTTCACGCTCACCTCGACGCGATCGGTGTGGACGTGGGCGACGTGGTTTTCGTCGGCGACAATGCGGAATGCGATTACTTCGGGCCGCGCGCGGTCGGCATCGAAGCATTTCTGATTTCGGCGCGACCGGTGGCGGGTGTGGCGGAGCGGCATCGGCTCGCGCACTTGTATCAACTTACCGAGCGGCTCGGTTAGATCCCGCTCGGCTCGATCTTCCAGTACTTACTGCCCTTCAACGACAGGTCGAACATCAGCCCTTTGTCGTCGAAGATGAAGCCGATGATCGGTTCCTGCATGTTGTCTGTGTCGATGCTGTTGCCTACGCCGAACGCGATGACCGCGATGCTGCCGTCTATACCCGCCTGCCAGCCGTTGCCGGCGCGGAATTTGTCGAGCGCCTCCTGCGTCATGAACATGACGATTTCGGTGCGCCACTGAACGCCTATCTGGAAGCCCCAAGACAGCGACGTGGTGCGGTAGTACTGCACCGTTTCGCCACGGATCTGCAGCGCGCCTTCGCCGACTCCGCCGCCGAACATGAACCCGGCTTTGTAGACCTTGGGGAAGACCAGGACGCCAACCGCCTTCTGGACGAGTTGGGGGGCGAGCGGGACCTTGGCTTCGAAGCTGGCCATTGCCGCGGTGACCCTGGTGTCGAGCGTTTCCTGCTTGCCCGCTTGGGCATTGCCCGCAAAAAGGAGGCTGACGGCGACGAGCATCAGCGAAACGCGAGCAACCGGTCTTGGCATCGGCAGGGTCCCTTCTGGCTGTGCGATCTGAAGCGCGCGCCTTTATAGCAGAACTGCCCGGCAAATTCGCGCGTCGCCCGGACGGGTCGCTGTGGCGCGTCGGATGGTCGTTCCACGCCGGTCGCGGGTAGACGGGCTCACCGTCTGGTTACATAATAGTAACTATATGATTACTAAGGATCGACGACGTGGCGCGAGCACGCAACCCCGACCGGACCCGCCGCGCGATCCTCGACGCC
>JANLUG010000236.1:0-1822 GCA_031363335.1 Gammaproteobacteria bacterium | reverse complement strand
CGGTGCTCGACTCCGGCGCGCGCGGCGCGACGACGACGTTCGTGCAAAAGCGCATTGGTGACGTTCACCTCGCATGGGAGAACGAAGCGCGGCTCGAAGTGCAGGAAGCAAAAGGCGGGCTCGAAATCGTTTATCCGCCGATCAGCATCCTCGCCGAACCCTTCGTTGCAATCGTGGATGGCACCGTTGATCGTGCGAAAGGACATCGCGCGGCGGCCGAGGCCTATCTGCAGTACATGTACACCGACGAAGGCCAGAACATCATCGCGGAACATTTCTATCGGCCGAGCAACGCGGCCATTCTGGAAGCGCACGCCGCCAACTTCCCCAAGATCGAACTGTTCCCGATCACGAAAATCGCACCGGGCTGGGAAGAAGCGCAGAAGCGCTTCACAGGGGACGGTGGTTTGTTCGATACCTTCTATAAGCCGGGGCAGTGAAGCTGCATTCGGTATCGAAACACACTCCCCTCGCGAAAGAGCAGCGATCTCAAAATGGCCAGCGTCAACCGTAGGGTTTTACCCGGGTTCTCTCTTACGCTCGGGTATTCAGTCTTTTATCTGAGCGTCTTGGTCCTCATTCCGATCGCGGCGTGCTTCCTGAAAGCGGGCACGCTGTCGCTCGACGAATTCGTTCGGGCGGTTTGGACTGACCGCGCGCGCGCGGCATACACGCTGACGTTTGGTGCGGCGTTCATCGCAGCGGCGGTGAACGTCGCGCTCGGGTTGCTGCTGGCCTGGGTATTGGTGCGTTACGAATTCCCGCTGAAAAAGCTGCTCGATTCGCTGGTGGATCTGCCGCTCGCATTACCGACCGCAGTGGCCGGCCTCGTGTATAGCGCGCTATATGTCCCCACGGGTTGGCTCGGTCAGGTGCTTGTCCCGTTGGGATTCCAAGGAGCGTACACGCGGACCGCGATCGTGCTCGTGCTGATCTTCGTCGGCCATCCGTTCGTGGTGCGAACGGTGCAGCCGATTCTAGAAGATCTCGATCCCGAAACCGAAGATGCGAGCGCGTCGCTGGGCGGCACACGCTGGCAGACGTTTCGCCACGTGATTCTGCCGATGCTGTATCCGGCGCTGCTGACTGGATTCGGCCTCGCGTTCGCGCGGGGCATCGGCGAATACGGCGCAGTGGTGTTCGTCAGCGGCAACATGCCTTTCAAGACGGAGATCGCGCCGATTCTGATCGTCGCCCGGCTTGAGGAATTTGCGTATAGCGAAGCGACGGCGATTGCAGTGGTGCTGCTGATGCTGTCGTTCGGATCCCTGCTGCTGATCAACATGGCGGAGCGCTGGAGCAGTCGCTATGAGCGCTGAAGGAACATTGGCCAGGCGATCGCAGAACGACGCCACTTGGGTGCGCGTAACGCTCACGACCGCCGCGGTGCTGGTCATCAGCCTGCTGGTGCTGGTGCCGCTCGTAAACGTATTCGCTCAGGCGCTGAGCGAGGGTGTCGGCACGTATTGGGACAATCTATTCAACGATCACGACACGCTTGCGGCCATTAAGCTGACGATGGTGGTTGCGCCAACCGCGCTGCTGCTCAATCTCGTGTTCGGTGTCTGCGCGGCCTGGGCGATTGCGAAGTTCAACTTTCGCGGGCGGACGCTCCTGACGGCATTGATCGACCTGCCGTTTTCGGTTTCGCCGGTGGTCGCAGGGCTCATCTTCGTGCTGATCTTCGGGCTGCAGGGCTATCTCGGCCCGTTCCTGCGCCGGGACGGCTACTCCGCGATGCCTTATCTGTTGTCTTTGCTGGCGGTCGCGGTCTACGTGTTGCTTTACCTCGGATTGCGTCCGATCAATCCGGTCGAACGCA
>JANLUG010000218.1:0-1839 GCA_031363335.1 Gammaproteobacteria bacterium | reverse complement strand
TGATGCAGAAACTGAAGGACATCGTCGTGGACAACAACACGATCGTCGTGTTCACCACCGACAACGGCACCGAAGTCTTCACGTGGCCCGACGGCGGCCAAACGCCGTTCGCGCAAAGCAAAGGCACGGTGATGGAAGGCGGCTTCCGCGTACCGGCGATGGTGCGCTGGCCGGGCCACGTTCCAGCAGATTCCGTGCAGAACGGCATCTTCTCCGGTCTCGACTGGTTGCCGACGCTCGCCGCAGCTGCGGGCAATACGACCATCACCGACGACTTGCTGAAGGGCGTCAAGATCGGCGATCGGACGTACAAGAATCACCTGGATGGATACAACCAGCTGGATGCCATTACCGGTAAGGGTCCGTCGGCGCGTCACGAGATCTTCTATCTGGGCGAAAGCACGATCGGCGCCGTGCGCATCGACGACTACAAGTATCGTTTCATCGACCAGCCCCACGGTTGGCTCGGCGCCAAGACTCAGGTCGACGTGCCGTACCTGATCAACCTTCGGCTCGATCCGTTCGAGCGGACGGGTTGGCCCCAAGACGGAACCAAGGAAGGCGCGCAACAGTACTTCGACTGGTTCAAGTACGAGTTCTGGCGCTTCGTATTCGTGCAGCAGTTGATGGGCAAGGAGATCCAGACCTTCCTCGATTACCCGCCGATGCAGCGTGGCGCGAGCTTCAACCTCGATGCGGTCAAGTCCGAGATGGCGGCGAAGATGGCACAAGCTGCAGCAGCGGCTAAGGGTACAGGCCAGTAGCGGACGTACTCGCCCGCGCCAATGGCGCAGGGTGAGGTCTGACGGAAACGACGGGCGGCCCCGATGGGCCGCCCGTTTTGTTTACACTGCACGCTGCGACGACAGAGCCTGAACCTTGGCCAAGAAGAGAAAGAGCACGCGCGCACCGAAGCGTGCATCGTCCGAGCCGCCAGTTCTTTTGAATCCGAACACCGCGTCGTCCGATCCGAACCGGTCGCGCCATCGCTGGATGGTTGGGGCGGGAATCGTGTCGCTGCTTTCGGCGGCAGCGCTCCTCTGGATGCTGCAGCACCGCCCGCATGAGGTGCCGCCTACGCCGCCCGCAGCGTCGGTGGCGCCGGTGCCCGTGGCGCCGCACTACGTAGGCGTCGCAACATGTGCGAGTTGTCACGAAGCCGAGCACGCCTCGTGGCACGGCTCCGATCACGACCTCGCGATGAAGGCGGCCGACGACACGTCCGTGCTCGGCAACTTCAAGGATGCGAAGTTCACTTATGCCGGCACGACATCGACGTTCTCGAAGCGCGACGGCAAGTTCATCGTCAACACCGATGGTCCGGACGGCCAGCTGCACGACTACGAAATCGGTTACACGTTCGGCGTGCATCCGCTGCAGCAGTATCTGATCGACTTCCCCAACGGGCGCAAGCAGGCGCTGTCCATTGCGTGGGACTCGCGGCTGAAGGAACAAGGCGGCCAGCGCTGGTTCCACCTGTACCCCAACGATAAGGTGAAGGCGGGCGACTGGCTGCACTGGACCAACTACAGCCAGAACTGGAACTTCACCTGCGCGGAATGTCATTCGACGGATTTGAAGAAGGGCTACGACGCGACATCCGACACCTACAAAACCACCTGGGCCGAGATCAACGTGGCGTGCGAGGCGTGCCACGGCCCTGGTTCTAACCACATCGCCTGGGCGCACAAGGAAGGCGACTGGCAGAAGTTCGAGGCGGACAAAGGCTTGGCCGTTGCACTCAACGAACGCAAAGGCATCGCGTGGACGCCCATCACCGAAACCGGCAACGCACAGCGCAGCGCGCCGCGACAGACCACCCGCGAAATCGATACGTGC
>JANLUG010000759.1:0-3058 GCA_031363335.1 Gammaproteobacteria bacterium | reverse complement strand
CCAACGAGCAGGTTCGTTGGATCCCGGGGCACATCAAACACGGGCGCTTCGGCAACTGGCTGAAAGGGGCGATCGACTGGTCGATCTCGCGCAACCGTATCTGGGGTACGCCGCTGCCGATCTGGATCAACGATGTGACCGGAAAGATGCTGTGCATCGGCTCGCTCGACGAGCTCGAGGCGTATACCGGCCAGCGTCTTGCCGATCTGCATCGCGAATTCGTCGATCCGTTGACGTTCAGTGTTCCCGGCGAAGAAGGCACCTACCGGCGTATCGAAGAGGTACTCGATTGCTGGTTCGAATCCGGATCGATGCCGTACGCGCAGCTCCACTATCCGTTCGAGAACCAGGCTGTTTTCAACGCGGGCTTTCCGGCGGAGTTCATCGCAGAGGGTCTCGATCAGACGCGCGGCTGGTTTTATACGTTGACGGTTTTGTCGGCGGCGCTGTTCAAAAAGCCCGCATTCCGTAACGTCATCGTGAACGGCATGGTGATGGCCGAGGACGGCCGCAAGATGTCGAAGCGGTTGCGCAACTACACACCGCCCGACGATCTCATGGAGGTCTACGGCGCGGATGCACTGCGGCTGTACCTCATCAACTCGGGGCTCGTGCGCGGCGAAGAGCAGCGTTTCGCCGACAACGGCGTTAAGGACATGACGCGGCGCACTTTACTGCCGTGGTACCACGCCTTTCAGTTCCTGATGACCTACGCAACGATCGACGGCTGGTCGCCGGACAAAGGCCTGCACTACGGCAGCAATATCCTCGATCAGTGGATCCTGTCGCGGCTGCAGACGCTGGAGAAAGACATCGGCCTGGAGATGCGGAAATACCGCCTCTACAACGTCGTGCCGCGGTTGCTCGAATTCATCGAAGACCTGACGAACGGTTACATCAGGCTGAATCGCGATCGCTTCTGGGGCAAGGACATCACCGCGGACAAGATCGCCGCGTATAGCACCCTGTACACCGTCATCGAAGAGCTGACGATGGCGATGGCGCCGTTCACACCGTTTCTGGCGGAGCACCTTTACCAGGAGCTTGCGAAACTGACGGGACACGGCGCGCCTAAGCCGCTGTCGGTACACCTGTGCTCGTACCCCGATCCTGAAGAGGCGCTGATGCAGCCGCGCCTCGAGGAAGCCGTTAGCCGGATGCGACAGGTCATTTTGTTGGGTCGCCAGCGCCGTGAAGAGGTGAAGATCAATCTGCGCAAGCCCATGCGGCGCCTTACGATCGTGCATCGCGACGCGGAGTTGCTGAGCGAATTGCGAACGCTCGAAGCGTTCATCCGTCGCGAGCTGAACGTCAAAGAGGTCGTCTACGATCAGGCCGAAGACAACTACATCCGCTTGTACGCGAAACCGAACTTTCCGGTGCTCGGCAAGCGGCTCGGCAAGCGTATGAAGGAGTTCGGTGCGCGAATCCAACAGCTGACGCGCGACGAGATCGAGGCGTTGCAGGAAAGCGGCGCTATCACGATCGAAGGCGAAACGTTCGGCACCGAAGAGATTCAGATACTGCGCGAGGCGAAACCGGGCACCAACGCGCTGTCGAACCGCTTCATCTCCATCGACCTCGACAGCACGCTCGACGATGAACTGATCGCCGAAGGTCTCGCACGCGAGGCGGTGAATCGCATCCAGCGCAGTCGTAAGGAGATGAACCTGAACGTCTCCGATCGGATCACGGTCATCTATAGCGGTGCCGAGCCGGTAACCGCGGCGATCGTTCGATTCGCGGACTACGTAGCGGGCGAGACGTTGGCGACTCGGCTGGAAGCAGGGGATCCGGGCGCCAGCGCATTCAGCACGGTGATCGACGACCATCGTTTCGGCTATCGAATCGAAGTGGCGCGGTGAGGGTGGTGCAATCGCAGAAAACAAAAAGGCCGCTGTTGCGGCCTAAATTGCGCCGATTTCTCAGCGCGGAGTCTCTCTATCTCTCCCTCCTCCTAGCCGGGGGGATATGATCAGAATCGATGGGGGGTGTCAACCATCGGTCTATGCATATGCCTGATCAACGTCTCTATCCGCCGTTTTCGACTTCGCGATTGCCGCACGTGGGGACGTATCGGCGCGTGTTGCCGGTGAGCCTCGAGCGCCTGTACGAGAACGCGCTCGATTGGGAACATCTGCCGCATCTGCATGGGTCCAGTTTCGCGTCGATCGAATGTGAAGAAGCCGGAACTTGGGGATGGCGTGCGGCGACGACATCGCCGCGCGGTCATCGACTCGTGTTGGAGTTGCGACTCGATCGCGACTGCCGCCGTTGGATCACGCGAACGCTGGAGGGCGCGAACGCGGGCAGCGAAGTGTGGACGCACGCGTTCGCGGTTGCCGCTCGGCGTACCGATATCGTGGTCGATTTTTTTGTTCCCGGCGTCGACACCGACCATCGCGAGCGCGTCGGTGCGGCGTTCAGCAACACGTACGAGCAGCTCTACGATGAAGATGTCGCAATGATGGTGGAGCGGCAGCGCCAGCTCGATTCGCGGGTCGAAAGCGAACGTAAGGGCGAAGTGTCGTGTATAGGCGCGCTCGCGGACCTCACGCCGCCGCTTCGCGCGCAACTCGGCGGGCGGGGTTATTTCGTCACACGTTTGGCTGGCGAGTGGGTCGCGCACGTCGCGCGTTGCCCGCATCAGCTCGGTCCGTTGAATGCCGCCGTCGACGGCATCGTTCAGTGCCCGTGGCACGGTTACCGATTCGATGCGAAGACCGGCGAGTGTCTGACGGGGCAAGCGTGCCGTTTGCCGCCGGCACCGAAGGTCAGCGTTCGAGACGGGCAAGTCTGGCTCGAACGCTGAACAAAAAAAGGCTGCGAGGTAGAGGGGAGGGAACCGTCACGCAGCCTTAGGGAATCTTCGGTCCGTGCCGCTTAGTGGGTCGCTACCGCCGTCGGCAATGCCGCTTCGTCGTAGTTCACCGCGAGCACTTCACCATCCGACTTCGCGCGGCAGCTGACCTTCAGCTGTTCGATCGGCGCTGCGGCGCTCGACGCCGACACGCTGAAATTGAGGTCGGTGTAGCGCGGCGACGACTTGATCTTTTTG
>JANLUG010000096.1:0-6201 GCA_031363335.1 Gammaproteobacteria bacterium | reverse complement strand
GCAGTGGAAAGACAGGTTGAGCGCCGCTGAACTCGACGACTTCGATATCCGGCTCGCGGAACTGCTGCCCCCCGACGAGGTGGCGTGGATCCTGAAAGGCAACGGTTGACGGAATCCGCTTCAGTACGTGTTGTTTTTCGTCTCTTCAATCATCGAGGAATGTTCCGATGCGGCTCGCGAATAAGGTGGCATTGATCAGCGGCGGCGGCTCCGGCATCGGCGCCGCTGCGGCCCGGCTATTTGCGCAGGAAGGCGCGAAGGTAGTTGTCACCGGCCGGCGCCGCGAACCGATCGAGGCCATTGCCGCCGAGACCGGGGGCATCGCGGTCGCGGGCGACACCCGCGACGCGACGCACGTGGCTCAAGCGGTTGCAGCGGCGGTCGCAAAGTTCGGCGGGCTCGACATCGTCATCGCGTCCGCCGGGTTGGCTCTTGTTGGTTCCGCGGGCGACATCAGCGACGAACACTGGCAGCGCACCCTCGATGTGAACTTGACCGGCGCGATGGTGCTCGTTCGCGCAGCACTTCCGGCGATGCTCGAACGCGGCGGCGGCTCGATCGTGTTCGTCGCGAGTGTGAATGCATTGGGCAGTGCGCCCAGCCTCGTCGCCTACGACACATCGAAGGCGGGCCTGATCGCGCTGTCGCGCTCGATCGCCGCCGACTACGGCGCGCGCGGCATCCGCTCGAATACGCTGTGCCCGGGCTGGGTGGTCACGCCTATGGGCGACGAAGCGATGGATGCCTTGGCGGCCGCCCACGGCATCGGCCGACAGGACGCGTACGACCGCGCCACCGCCCACGTACCGCTGCGGCGTGCGGCAACCGCGCCGGAAATCGCGTCGTGCTGCTTGTTCCTCGCGTCGGACGAGTCGTCGATCGTCACCGGCACAACACTGGTGGCCGATGGTGGCGGTCTGGCGGTCGACATGACGAGCACAGCGTTCCGATTGCCGGCACACTAATGCCGTTCGAGGCTCGATAGGAGCCGAAGCCGGCGGGCGCCGTTATACCGGATACACAATCGTGTTCGGTACCAGCACCGAGTCGTAGACACAACGTTTCTCGACGAATTCGAGCGCACCATCGTCGCGTCGCTGGAGCACGTCGAGATAACGTCCGACGCAGAGGATTCGCGGCAACTCGTCCGGCAACACTTCCATGACGCTGAAATGCGCGATCGCATCGACGCGCGCCCCCTGCACGCCGGTCACCCTGACGTTGGTGATCTGGTGCCGCAGATAGCGCGGCTCGTGCATAATCGTCTCCTGCGCCGCGCGAATCCGGTCCACCAGCATGCCGCGGCTCTCGCAACGGATGATCGCGAGCGGCAGCCCGCGGTCGTAGTTGTCGCGCGGAATGAGCAGATAGAGACACTCTTCGGCAAACAGATCCGGCCAGTCGCGCAGCGGGCCGTCGTCGAGCAGCGATCCATATCGCGAGTACAGGTCCTCGAGTTCGATCTGCAGGGCGATGTCGATGGCCATGTCAGAAGCCCATCACCGTCCGATAATGCGAATAGAACGCGCGCAATGCAGTCTCCGTAACCATGTGCGGCGTGTCGGTCGCTTCTCGACCGCCCATCAGCAGCACACCCGCGTCGTCGGGGTGTCGCGTCACGCCGTCCTGCGTCAGCTTGATCACTTCGCTGTCGTCGCCGGACACCAACCCCGCCGCACTCATCAGATTGGCCTGACGCAGCCGGCGCCGCGTCATCGCCTCGTCGTCGTCGGCATAGCCGAAGAACGTCCAGTGCAGCTCGAACGAGCCCGGCCCGCGCGGCTGGATCTGTCGCAATGCCAACGTATTCGACTGCTGCTGCACGATCAGATTCGGCCAGATCGTCTGCATCACCACGGTTGCATCGTCTGGAAATTCCTTGACCGGATCGAGCAGGCGGTTGTCCTGCAGCACGAAGTCTTCGCGCAGGTTCGAGATGTCGCGCGTCGCAACGCTCGCCTTTGCTTCACCGCGTTGCGATATCAGCAATGCGTGCCGGCCGGTGGGATCCATGCGCACCTGCGACTTCTGATCGGCGCGGAACAACCCGAACGTGACGAGGAAGACATGCAGCAGCGACGCGTGGTACGGATCCTTGATGTTCTCGAACATCAGCTTCCAGTTGCCCGGGATCAGCTGGCGCGAATAGCCGAGCAGTTTCAGGCCGCGACCGTCGAATACCCGATCGAAGTACTGCGTATTCACTTCGCCGAGATACGTCTCGAGCGACGGCATGCTCTCGGCGAACGAACCGAAGACGACGCCGTTGCGCGTGCACGTGATCAACCGCGGCAACGCGTAGTCGGTGCGTTCGAAATCCTCGGGCATGCCGCCGAGCTGATTCACGCCATTGATGAACGGCACGCCGCGCAGCGCACCGGTCGCGTCGTAAGACCACTGGTGGTACGGGCACACGAAGAAGCGCGTGTTGCCGAATTCGTGCCGGCAAAGCTTGACGCCGCGGTGCGCGCAGCGATTGACGAAACCGCGGATCTCGCCGTGTTCGTCGCGCGTGATCACTACGGATCGGTCGCCGACCCGCGTCACCTTGAAGTCGCCCGGGTTCGGGATCTCGATTTCCAGACCGACGTACGCCCAACCCGCGCCGCTGAAAATGCGGTCCATCTCCATTCTGAAAATGGCCGGGTCCGAATAGATCTGATAGGGAATCCGCGTGTTGCCGCCTTCCGGCCACACCAGATTCGATACGTTGTTCATGCTGGTCGCCCGATTGACGCCGCCGGATCGGCCGATAATACTTTGATGCCAAAGCTTTTCAACCGCCGGGTCCGGACTCACCTTGACCGACCGAATCCCCAAACTCGCCTTTGACGAACTGCCTGCCTCGATCGCGGCGCTGTTGCGTCCGAAGTACGAGCGGCTCGGCTATCTAGGTGAATTCTTTGCGCGAACGGCGCATCAGGAAGCAGCCTTACGCGCGTTCATCGAGTTCACTGACGCATCGAAGGGCGCGCTCGATACGCGCATCGTCGAACTGATCGCGCTGACGGTGTCGGTGATCAAAGGCGTCGCTTACGAACGTAATCAGCACGAGCGATTGAGCGTCAATCTCGGCTTCGGCCGTGAGTGGGTTGAGCAGGTCGAAACGCTCGCGCCGGAGGCGGCACACTTGTCGGACCTGGAACGCACCGTGCAGCGCTTCGTGATCGATGCAGTGAACGCGGATGGTCACGACGTTACCGCGCAAGTCGACGCCGTGGTCGATGCGCTCGGCCACAAAGACGCCGTCGCGGTGATGATGGTGATGGCGCGCTACACGACACACGCGCTGCTGGTGAACTGTCTGCAGATCGCACCGCCGGTGCCGTCTATTTTCGAGAGGGATTCGCCATGAATCGACCCGACGTATTGATCGTCGACGGCACACCGTCGCCGCATTGCGATCCGGAACGCGCGAAGCCCGCGCGCGACTGGCCGCCGGTGCTGATCAAGAGCGACGTGATCGACCGGGAGATCGAACGCCTCGCCGATCTGCCGCGACCTGCGAACGGCCGACGCACTTCGTTGTTCGTGCACCCGAATGCGCCTGATCCGGGTCGCGGGCTCACACCGGGCGTGCAGGTCGCCCTCGAGGTGTTGAAGCCCGGTGAACAGACGGTGCCGGTCCGGCACAACTCGACGCAGGTGAATTTCTGTATTCGCGGCCGCGGCACCACGATCGTCGGCGACCGCACGATCGCGTTCAAACAGTACGATGTCTGGAATCACCCGTCGTATGCGACGTATCGGCACAGCAACGATTCCAACGATCTGCACGTCCGCCTGACCTACTCCAACGCGGCGCTGCTCGAAATGATGCGCGTGCATCTGGTCGAGGAAGACCCTCAACCCGCTCGTCAGAAGGAGCACACCGAGCGCGCGAAACCGTACGACCTGCCGACGTTTCAGATCGGCGAAGACGGCGCCGCGCTGATGCCGTATGAAACACTCATCAACCCGATACCCGTTGCGTCACATGTATTGCACTGGCCGTGGCAGACAGTGAAATCGAACCTCGACAAACTCGAAGCACTGGGCGCGCAGTACGTCGGGCGGCGTCTGTATCTGCTGTACAACACGAAGACGGAACGATTCAACGGCACCACGCCGAACTTCTTCGCGACGATGACGATCCGCCCGCCGAGCATCGTCGACAGGCCGCACCGGCACGTGTCGTCCGCCATCAATTACTACTTCCACGGTTCCGGCTACAGCCGCGTAGAGGGCAAGCGTTACGAATGGTCTGCCGGCGATCTCATGGTCTCGGCGCCGGGCTGGGCCGTGCACAATCACGCGTCTTACGACGAATCGCCAGTCTACGAACTGACGATTCAGGACCAGCCGTTGAACATCTACATGGAGTCGCTGTTGTGGCAGGAGAATCTCGACCAACCCGGCCGCATTCTCGGCACCGACCCCGGCTTCGCAACGAACCGCGGCTGACACGCACATGATCAGTCTCAAAAAGCAGGCGTTGCGCGGATCGATCACGCCGCTGATCACTCCGTTTCGGGACGGTGAGGTCGACTACGGCACGTATGCGTCGCTGATCGAGCGCCACATCAAGGAAGGCGGCCACGGCATTCTGGTGAACGGCACGTCCGCCGAACCGAGCACGTTGACGGTGGACGAACGCAACCGCCTCGTGCAAACCGCCATCGAAGTGGCCAAAGGGCGCACGCAGATCGTCGCGGCCACCGGTTCGCAATCGTTCGCCGAAACGCAGGCGCTGACGGATTTCGCGGCACGAGCCGGCGTGGATGCGCTGTTGATCGTCACCCCTTACTACATCCGTCCGCCGCAGCGCGGCCTTGTCGAATACTACGCAGCGCTCGGACAGCGCAGCGATGTACCGATCATGGTCTATCACATCCCGGTGCGCGCGGCGGTGAACGTGGAGTTGTCGACGCTCGCCGAGATCGCCGAGCGCGTACCGCATTTCGTCGGCATGAAACACGCGTCAACGGACCTCGCGTTCGTCTCCGACTGTGTCGCGCGGCTCGGGCCGGAATTCCGCATCTTCGTCGGCCTCGAAGAACTCAGTTTCCCGATGCTCGCGCTCGGCGCGTGCGGGTTGATGAACGCGGTCGGTAATCTGATCCCCGGGCCGGTAGCCCGCTTGTATGAAGCGACCGCCGCCGGCGATCTCGAGGCCGGGCAGCGCGCGCACTATGAATTGCTCGAACTCAATCGCGCCGTGTTCTGGGATACCAACCCGATTCCGATCAAGTACATGGCGAAGCGGCTCGACATCATCCCGACCAACGAACACCGTCTGCCGATGGTGCCGGCGACGCCGGAACTGGAACGCCGCCTCGATGCACTGCTGCAATCGTTGTCTCTGATCGAAAAATAGGCCATGCACTACGATCCGCGCATCGACCTGAAGCCGGCGCCGCTGAGATTCAATCCCCTCAACGCGCTCGTGGCGCCGCGGCCGATCGGCTGGATCACCACGATGGATCGCGACGGCAACATCAACCTCGCGCCGTTCTCGTACTTCAACGCGTTCTCGTCCGACCCGCCGATCGTCGGCTTCGCGCCGAACGCGCATCCGAACGGCGGCAACAAAGACACGCTGCGCAACGTCGAAGCGGTACCCGAATTCACCGCCAGCATCGTATCCGCCCACCTCGCGGTGCAGATGAACGAAACGTCGCGTCAGCTGCCGTACGGCGAAAACGAAATGGCGGCCGCCGGACTCACGGCCGTGGCCTCGCAATACGTGCGTACTCCGCGCGTCGGTGAAGCGCGCGCGGCGCTCGAGTGTCGCGTGTTCGAGATCGTGACACTGCCGGCCGGAAAAGACGGCCGCGGCAGCCACCTCGTGCTCGGCGAAGTCATCGGCGTGTACATCGACGATGCGCTGATCAGTAACGGCCGCGTCGATCCGGTCGCGCTCGCGCAGGTCGCGCGACTCGGCTACCACGACTACACGAACGTAGCGGCCGTCTACGAAATGCGCCGTCCGGATTGACCATGCCGGCCGCGAAACCTTTCGACAACGACCCGCTCAAGAGCTACGGCTACCAGACCCGCGCGACGCACCGCGCATTCGACCGCTCGTTGCAGCGCCACATCGGCCACGCGCTGTCGAACGGCTTCTGGTACCTGCTGCGCGTGCTGTGGCAACGCGACGGCATGTCGCAGCGCGAACTCGCCGATGAAGCAAACCTCACCGAATCTTCAACCATGCTGATG
>JANLUG010000090.1:0-3484 GCA_031363335.1 Gammaproteobacteria bacterium | reverse complement strand
TTCGGTGCGCCGGACACGCAAGACAGCCATGCCTGGCGCTCGCCTCGCGCCGTCCGGGCGCGAGACGGTCCGGCGCATCAAGCCTCCGCTTCCACCGGGAGTCGAAGCGCAACGGGGGTCTCAGGTAATGTTGACCAGCGGAATCAAGCGACTGCGATCGACGCGGCTGCGTCCCCACTTGATCAACGCGGCAAACGATCCGGCGAGCCCGACGACCGCGAGCACGATGGTCGTTGCGGCACTTAAGGGTGAGGCCGCGAACGAACCGATCTGAAAGACGATCACGGCGAAGCAATAGGCGGTGACGACGGACCACGTGGTGCTGAACGTCGCCCAGAATGCGCCGAGTTCCTTGTAGATGGCGCCGATCGTCGCAGCGCATGGCATGTACAACAGAATGAACACGAGATACGCGAACGCGGCGAGGCTCGTGGCGAACAGCCGCTGCATCTGTTGAATGGTGGTCAGCGCGACGTTCTGCTGTTCGGCTTGAGCGGCGGTGTCGCCGAGATCGCCGAGATTGAGGCCCAACGGGTCTGCCGCCTTACCGGCGAGCGCGCTGAGATTTGCCGGCACGCTGGCGGCCGCCGCCTGCATCGTTCCCCAGAAATCGAAGCGCTCTTTCGCTTGAGCGACGCCGTCGAGATTTTCGTAAAGCGCGTTGAGCGTGCCGACGACGACTTCCTTGGCGAACACGCCGGTGAAGATGCCGACGGTGGCCGGCCAGTTGTCGTTCTCGATGCCCATCGGCCCGAAGCCGGGGGTCAGCGCCCGGCCGATTGCCGACAACACCGACTTGTTGGTGTTTTCGTTGCCGACGCTGCCGTCGGTGCCAACCGTGCTGACGAGGTTCAGCACAATGACGACCGTAACGATCGCCTTGCCCGCGCGCAGCACGAATCCTTTGAGGCGCTGCCATGTGTGCATGAAGAGGCCGCGCATCGTCGGCATGTGGTATGCCGGCAACTCCATCACGAAGGTGGATGAGGCGCGCGGCAGCAGATAGCGTCGCACGATCAACGCGGACATCACGGCAACGACGATGCCGAGCAGATACAGCGCGAAGACGAGGTTCTCGCCGTTCGTAGGGAAGAACGCGACGGCGAACAGCGCGTATACGGTCAAACGCGCCCCGCACGACATATACGGCGCCATCAGGGTGGTGAGCACGCGGTCGTGTTCGCTGTCGAGCGTGCGCGTGGCCATCACCGCGGGCACGTTGCAGCCGAATCCGACGATCAGCGGCACGAAGGACTTACCCGGCAGACCGACGCGGCGCATCAGCCGGTCGACGATGAACGCGGCGCGACCCATGTAGCCGGAATCTTCGAGGAACGACAGGAACAGAAACAGACAAGCGATCACCGGGATGAACGTAGATACGAGTCGCACGCCGCCGCCGATGCCGTCGGCCAGGAACGTGCTGAGCCATATCGGCAAGCCCATCCACGCGTAGATCTGCCGCGGCCCTTCGACGAACAGCGCCATGCCCGACAGATCGAAGAAGTCGATGAACGCGCTGCCAACGTTGATCGTGAACATGAACATCAGATACATCACGCCGAGAAACAGCGGGAACGCGAGCACCCGGTTGAGGAACACGGCGTCGAGCATGTCGGTGACGGTGCGGCGGACGGGCGTCTGGTGCAGCGCGTGCGCCAGCAGCGCATCGATCGCGTGATAGCGGGCGACGCTGAGCGCTTCCCCTGAAGCGGCAACGGCGGCAAGCTGGCCGACCCGACCGATTCGCGCGGCAACGGCTTCGTCGCCTTCGAGCAGTGCCGCGGCGACAAAGCGCCGGTGTCGCGTTACGCCTTGTTCAGCAAGTTCGCGCGACAGCGTTGCCAAGGTCGTTTCGAGCACGTGCGTCAGCGCGATGCCGCGTTTGCTCTCAGTAGCGGGGGCAGGGGGCTTGGCATCGGCCGCAGCGCTTTCGATCACATCCTTCAGCGTACCGATGCCTTCGTTTCGACTCGCCACTAACGGCACCACTGGGGCGCCGATCGAGTCGCCGAGTTTGTACGGGTCGATGTGCATGCCGTGGCGGTCGGCGACATCCATCATGTTCAAAGCGACGATCACCGGAATGTCGAGATCGAGCAGCTCGGCCGTCAGATACAGACCGCGCGCCAGGCTCGCGGCGTCTACGACGTTGACGATCACATCGATGTCGGCGTCGAGCAGGAAGTCGCGCGCAATGCGGGCGTCCTGCGCATCGGTCGCGTTCACCGCGAGCAGGCTATAGATGCCGGGCAGGTCGACCACTTCCAGTCGCGTGTCGCCGTGCCGGAAATGTCCCGACTTGCGTTCGACGGTGACGCCGGGCCAGTTGCCGACGCGCTGATGCGATCCGGTCAGCGCGTTGAACACCGTGGTTTTGCCGGCATTGGGATTGCCGATAAGCGCGATCGTGGTCATACCTTTTCCAGGCGCAGGCTGTGTGCTTCGCTCGGACGCAGCACGAGACAGGCGCCGCGGAACTGAATTTCGACCGGATCGCCCAGCGGTGCGAAGCGTGCGACGGTAATGCGCGTGCCCGGAATCAGACCGAGGCTCAGAAGATGGCGCGCATACGGTGTAGCGGGTTCGTCGAAACCGACGACCCGGGCGCGATCACCTTTTTTGAGTTCGGAGAGACGCACCATCCCTACATGATGTCCGCAGTAGGGCTGATTTAAATAGAAATAGTTCTCATTTGCAATGAGGGACTATGCGGATGGACACTGTGTCGGACGTGGACGTGGGGGGGGGGGGTCAGGACTTGCGCTTGCGGACGTAGAGAACCAGCTCGTGATCGACGAGTTCGTAACCGTTCTCGGCGGCGATCTCGCGCTGCAGCGTTTCGATCCGGTCGCTGAGGAACTCGGTTACGCGCCCGGTATCCACGTCCACCATGTGGTCGTGATGGTCGTGCTTCGACACTTCGTACACGGCGCGACCGTCGTCGAAATTGTGGCGCTCCACGATGCCCGCGTCGACGAACTGTGTCAGCACGCGGTAGACAGTCGCGAGCCCCACGGATTCGTCGGCGCCGATCAGGTGTCGGTAGACGTCCTCCGCGCTCAGGTGATGCGGCTCTGCCTGCTCGAGTATTTCGAGCACGCGCAAACGAGGCGTGGTCACCTTGAGTCCGGCTTTCGTGAGTTCCGAGCGTGCCACGGGTTGTCCGCTGAAACGGCGGAACTGCACCTTAGCAGTTGGACTTTGTGCTGCCTAGCGCGCCGGCGCGCGTCGCCGTATTGCGCGGTCGAGTCGAACGCGGTATCCCTGCACGTCCGTTTGTCGTCGCAGCCTGAGGTGTGCCCATGATCGACCGCGATCTCGATATTCAAACCGCCGATGGGTTGATGAATACGTTCATCACTTACCCGGAAGAGGGCGGTCCGTTTCCGGTAGTGCTGTTCTACATGGACGCGCCGGGCAAGCGCGAAGAACTGCACGCCATGGCGCGCCGCATCGGCACCGCCGGCTACTACGTCGTGTT
>JANLUG010000052.1:0-1825 GCA_031363335.1 Gammaproteobacteria bacterium | reverse complement strand
CCTTAACGCCGTCGATCAGCGTGTAGACCTCTTTGTACGGCAGCGGATTCGTGCGTCGGAACTGCGCGTGGAAGTACGCCGCGTCTTCAGGAACGTCGGTCAGCGTGTAGTTGATCTGGTAGTAAACGTAGATCTGTTCGTCGCTGAGGTTCTGCATCGTGAAGCGCGCGCGCGTGCGGAACGGCATCTCCCAGTAGCAGTTGAACGCGCGGCCCGGATTCACGCACACGGCGAGCGACGACACTTGTACGTAGTGTTCCCAGCCGCACGCGAAGAAATCGCCGGCCGGACATTCGATGGACGGCTGTTCCTGGTCGTCCCAGTACGCGCGCAGGATCGTGTGGCGCCACTTGCCGCGCGCCAGCGTCATCCAGATCTGCTGGATCGCCCCGGAACCGTCGATGTCGGCGAGTTCGAAGGTCGCGCCGGGCTCGATCAGGATATAGGGGCTGACCTTCCAACCCTGGCCGAGGCCGCGCGCCGCGTTCGCTGCGGGGCCGTCGGTCGACATACCGGCTTTGCCTTTCTCGCCGGTGAAGCTCTCCGGACTGATCGATCGCGTTTGCGCCTTGGACAGCCGCGACAGATTGCCCAGATGCAGGCCAAGCCCTGAAAACTCCGCCATGTGAGTCCCCCCCTCCTGGAGATGGATTGAAGTGGATTGGAATGGATTTCCGATGTTGGTTTGTATTGCGGCAGGTCGAACCGGTACGCTTGCCGATATGCCCCCGACGCAAGTTACATCATCTCGTCAGCGAAGGTCGACGCAGACATGAAAACGATTACAGAGAAATTCGAGGTCGATGTCGGCGACGCCGAAGTGGCGTTCTTCGAAAAGAACGGCTATCTCGCCGTCGAGCGCATTACCACCGACGAGGAACTGGAGTGGTTGCGCACGACCTACGACGATCTGATCTCGCGCCCGCGCAGCGGCTTTCTCGACGGCGTGTTCGATCTGACGCGATCGTACGGAACCACGGACGAACCGAAGGTCGGTCAGCTGTTGGGACCCGAACGGTTCGTGCCGGCTATCCGCGAGACGACGATGTGGAAGAACGCGTATCGCATTGCATCGCGGTTGTTGCAGGTGGACGCCGCGAAAATCGAAAGCTGGGGTCATCTCATCTTCAAAACGCCGAACAGCGGCGAGGCAACGCCCTGGCATCAGGACGAGGCTTACTGGGCCGTCAAGAACAGCTACTACGCACTCGGCGCCTGGTTTCCGCTCGACGACGTGAACGTCGAGAACGGCTGCATGTGGTTCCTGCCGGGTTCGCACAAGGGTGAAGTGCTGCGGCATCGGCACGGCGGCGGCAACGATCCGTCGGTGCACATTCTAGAAATCGACGAACCGTACGATACGAGCGCCGGCGTGCCGGTGCCGTTAAAGGCCGGCGGCATGACGTTCCACCACTGTCGCACGCTGCACTACGCCGGGCCGAACCTCACCTCCGGCATGCGGCGCGCGTGGGCCAACGAATATCAGACCGCGCCGGTGCCGCGCGACGAGCCGGCCGATCGGCCGTGGGTCGAAGCAGGGCGCAAAGCGCTGGCGGACGGGCTCGCACGTCGCACTTGATGGCGCGGCTCGCTACCATGCGGGCATGAATACTCCTTCGCGTTCTCCACTCGAACAGCTGCGTTTCGACAACCGGTACGTGCGCGAATTGCCTGCGGATCCGGAAGCCGCCAACTTCCGGCGGCAGGTGCTCGGCGCGAGCTTTTCGCGAGTAACGCCGACGCCGGTCGCGCGCCCGCAGGTCGTGGCCTACTCGCGCGACGTCGCAGAACTGCTCGACCTGCCGCCCACGGTGATCGATTCGTC
>JANLUG010000015.1:0-2151 GCA_031363335.1 Gammaproteobacteria bacterium | reverse complement strand
CAACGCCGCCGGCTTCGAAGTCGATGTGTCGTCGAGCGACGGCGAACACCGCCACGCGTTACCCGCCTGCATCGCGAGCTACGCCTATTGGGACGCCGACACGCTGCGGCAACACCGCGAACTGCTGAACGGCCAGACCGGCGCGTATCAACGGGTCGAGCAGGTGCTCGTGCCCGATTCGCAGCGGTCGTTGCTCGAATTGAAGGGCAGCGACTTCCAGATCGACGTCAGCTACGAGAATGACGACGGACGCTGGGTCTCGCTGGAGACGACGACTCAGGACGGCCGGGCGCTGCACTATCGCCTGGAGACACCGCCGCCCTCGGAAGGGCTCCCGCTCTCGCAGCGTTGAGTCTCCGCCCTTCCCCGCAGCGCATCGCGCTATAGCTCCGTTTACGGTACGCCTGACATGCGAGTCGGGGCGCGCGGCCTGGCGAGACGCTGCGCAACGATGCGGTAGACGTCCGGATCGAAGCCGAGGCCCAGATGGGTGGAGCCGACCTCTACGTGCTCGACATCGGGCGTCCACGGGTCGATGCACGCACGCCACGCGACGATTCCGTCGGCACGGCTGTAGATTGCGGTGACCGGTGCTGCGATCGGCTTCTCATGGCGTTCGGCCACCGTGGCTTCGAGCGCGTCGAGGTCGAAGCCGAGCCTGACGTAACGCGCGCCGACCTGCGTGTATTTGGGTCCGCCGACCACCGGAGTGCCGAAGGTGATCACCTGACGCACCGCATCCGGCACCTGCCGGGCGGTTTCCCTGGCCAGCACGCCGCCGAGGCTCCAACCGACCAGTTGCACGGGGGCACCGCTGCGATCGGCCAGGCGCAGGACTACATCGCGAACGGGATCGAGCAGCGCCATCACGTCACCGTGATTGCGATCGAGGCCCCAGCCGCGCGCGTCGAATCCGATCCGGCGCAAATATCCGCGCAACAACGCGGTGGATGCGTCGCTTGCGCCGAATCCCGGCAACACCAGCACCGGTCCGCCGATGCCGGCGTCGATGGTCAGCAGCTGTGCGGAGCGCAGAAGCAGGCGCGGTAACTCGAAGAGGGTAGCGATTTCGCCGAACGCGGCTGCGGGAGCGGGGGCGGACAGAGCGGTCACGATGGATTTTCCCTTTGGTCGGACATCGGGGCACGTTACACCGACCGCTGTGAAGAAAATGGCAAGACCGATCGGACGCGCAGCGAGCAAACGATCGGTGTGCGGCGGCGCTTGCGAGCCAACCCGATCGTCAGCCCAGGTCGGACATCCGCGCCGAGTAGTCCCAGGTGGTCTGCCACGTCGGCGTGATCTCGATGGCGACTTCGTTCGCGCTGCGCGACAACAACCATATTGCAAGCGGGCTCCGCCGATCCGGCAGGTAACGATCGATCAGCCGTTCGAGCACGGCAACGCCGCGCTCGGGCCGGCAGTGGGCGTGTCCTCGGCCACGCAGGCCGCGGTACGGCATCTCGTTGGTCGACAGATCGAACGCACACAGTTGGTCGCGTTCGAGCGCGCGGACGACCGCCGCGTCCTTTTGACAGGCGCACCAGAACCTCGCCCCGTCCCATTCGAACCAGAGCGGCGCGATCAACGGACCCTTCGCGGTCTGTACGGAAATTCGCAGCGGTATACGTTCGTCGAGCAGCGTGTTTGTAGTCATATCGAGCGGCGCTTCGAAGCTGGCCTGCATCCTACTACAGCGCCGCGCGTTGCGACCAACCACAGCGCCTCCGCATGTTCGGCCGCGACACCAATCCCCTCAGTTGAATCGTTGAGAAAACGCCGGAACCGGCATTGCAAGTATGCCGGGCCGCGGGCGACATTCGTGTTGCGGAAAATGACCCAGGGTCTGGAGGCAGATCGCCTATGAGAATGGAAGCGTTCTCGAATGCAATGGGCTAGCATCTTCGGATCGATTGGCTGAAAGGAGCCCACGTGGCGAGAGTTCCAATCACCGATGGCGATCGTGTCGATTTGCCGGTCGCGACACGCATCCGCGAACGCCTGCAGAAGGCCGGGAAGCGTTTCCATGCTAACGACAACATCGCCGAATTCGTCGAACCCGGTGAGCTCGAGGCCATGCAGGCCGAAGTGGCGGCGAAGCTGAAAGGCGTGCTGGAGGCGCTCGTCATCGACACCGAAAGCGATCACAAC
>JANLUG010001013.1:0-1050 GCA_031363335.1 Gammaproteobacteria bacterium | reverse complement strand
TCACGTCGTGCACCGACGAGCGCACCGTCTGCGAGCGGTCGTAGACCACGTCAACCGACATTCCCGCCGGCATTTGCGCGCGCAGCGCCGGCAGTATGCCTTTCACGGAATCGACCACTTCGATCGTATTCGTTCCAGGCTGGCGCTGGATCGCCAGAATGATCGCGCGCGTAAGTTCACCGCCGACCCACGCGGCGGCCTTGTCGTTCTCCACGCCGTCGAAGACGCTGCCGACATCGTCGAGGTGCACCGGCGCGCCGTTGCGATAGGCCACGATCAACCGGCGATAGCCGTCGGCGTTGTGCAGTTGCCCGCTCGCCTCGACGGTGATCGCCTGCTGCGTCCCGTTCAGCGTGCCGGTGGGCAGGTTGACGTTCGCGTCCTGAACCGCCTGCATGACTTCGTCTACGCCGATGTTGCGCGCCGCCAGCTGATTCGGATCGAGCTGGATCCGCACGGCGAACTTCTGCGGACCGTTGATCTGCACCTGCGCAACGCCGGGCAGCGTCGAAATGCGTTGCGAGAGAATCCCCTCTGCAAACTCGTCGACCTTAGACATCGGCAGCGTCGGCGACGTCAGCGCGAGAATCATGATGGATGAATC
The DNA here is from genome assembly GCA_031363335.1 of Gammaproteobacteria bacterium. Taxonomy (GTDB): domain Bacteria; phylum Pseudomonadota; class Gammaproteobacteria; order Pseudomonadales; family Azotimanducaceae; genus DATJGR01. The sequence goes on along the minus strand of JANLUG010001013.1, from coordinate 446 downwards.
CGCCGGATTGACCTTGCGGAACGACGGCGGTGTCGGCATGTCCGGCGGCAACTGCCGTGCGGCCGTCGCAATAGCCGTTTGAACGTCCTGCGCCGCGGCGTCGATGTTGCGATCGAGCGAGAACTGCAATGTGATCTGCGCAGTGCCTTCCGCGCTCGTCGACGTCATCGAATCGAGCGATGCGATGGTCGAGAACTGTTTCTCAAGCGGCGTGGCAACCGCGGTGGCCATCGTCTCCGGACTCGCGCCCGGCAACGACGCACTCACCGAAATCGTTGGGAAGTCGACGGCCGGTAGATCGGAAACAGGCAACGACACGTAGGCGAGCGTGCCGAAGAATGCGAGGCCGAACGTCAGCAGCGCCGTCGCAACCGGACGGCGGACGAACAGCTCGGAGATGTTCATGCCGGGTCGCCCGCCGGCTTACTCACCGGGAAGATCGAGAT
>JANLUG010001002.1:0-9216 GCA_031363335.1 Gammaproteobacteria bacterium | reverse complement strand
ATTTCCGAACTCAGCCGCGAGATCATCGCCTCGCGGATCTGCCGTGCGCACCACGACAGGTGATCACTGCGCTTGTTCCACACATCGATCGACGCCTGGACGCTGGCGGGCAGCACCCGCCAGAAGAACCAGATCCGCTCGATCACCAGCGTCCACATCAGCACGCCGGACAGGAAGATGAAGAACACGAACGGCCCACCGCCGTCGACGAGATTCTCGAGGGCGGTGTACGGTGCCAGCAGGTTATCGAGCATTTCGCTTCTCGATCATGTCGGCGAGCAGGCCGGAAGCCTGACCGTCGAGCAATGACTCGAGTTGGCGCGAGATCGAACTCAGCATCGCGTTGCAGAACAGCAACGGAATGGCGATACCGAGGCCGAGGACCGTCGCGATCATCGCCTGGCTGATACCGTGCGCCATCAGTTTCGGGTCGCTCGAACCGGATTCGGTGATGCTCTGGAACGTCAGGATCATCCCGATAACCGTACCGATCAGGCCCAACAACGGACCTGCCGCAACGGCCAGTCGCAAGAAGGCCTGGAACCGTTCGATCTTCGGAATTTCGGCGACAATGGCCTCGGAGATCCGCAACTCGGCAATTTCGTAGTCTTCTTCGATCCGCGACGTGTCGCCTTTGAATGAGAGCAGCACGCGGCCAAGCGGGTTGTCGTCTTTCGGATGCTCCAGATCTTTCTCCTGTGCTGCCACCTTGATGCGCATCCGCACCAGATAGATGAACTGATAGATGAAGCAGGCGAGGCCGATCAGGCCGACCGCGATGATCACGTAACCCACTTCCTGGCCTTGCTCGATCCGCTCGGCGACGTCGGGGCGCTCGCCATATAGCGCGATCAGCACACCACGACCCGGGTCGACCACCGAGCGTACGTAGCCACTGGTGGATTCCTGCAGATCTTCGGCCGCATTCAGGAACTGGCTGGGTGGCTGGCGGGTCAACACCGCGAGTGTCTTCAGCGACGGTAGATACGACAGGTATTTGCCGTTCGACATGATCGTGAACGGACCGATCCGAACGACCGGCGCGGTCGCCGTCTGTCCGTCAGCCTGAACGACTGCGTGCTCGTATTTCTGCACGTCGCCGGTGGCGGTCATCTCGCGCTGCATCTCGAACCACAGCCGCTCCAACTCGGTGATAGAAGGCAGCGTCTTCGCGCTGGCCAGCGAGCGCAGGAAATCTTCGCGATCGGGGTACTGCGCGCTGATGATGGACTGTTCCATCACGTTGGCCGTGTCGCCGGCGACCTGACGCGTGACGCCGAACAGTTCGCCGAGGTTGCCTTCGCGCTGTTTCAGCAGCGTGGTGACTTCGTTGATTTCCTTCTCGTTGTTGTCGAATTCGGTCGACAACGCCTTGCTGCGTGCATCTGCGGCAGCCTGCGCCTTCTGCGCGTCTGCCAGCACCGTCGCCTGTTGTGCGCGGTTCGCGGTGAAGTCTTTGATGCGCTGCGTATTCTGTTCCGCTTCCGCGGCACGGGTGTTCTTCACCTGCTGCAACAGTTGATCCAGCGTAACGGCGGCGGCGGCGGCCGATGCGTTCGTCGGTACCACCAGCTGCATACCGAGCAGCGCTACGGTCACCCACGCCAGGCGGCGTGCGGAGGTAAATAGTGTGGATGCGCGAATCACGGTTGCACCTCCGTCGGGGCTGGCAATTGGACCCACAACAGGTCAGGCGCGCCTTGCTTCTTCGCAACGCGCAGGGCGTGTTCTACGTCTTTCTGGATGCCGGCATCCGAGACCCATTTCTTCTCGGCCTTGTCCCAGTAACCGGCATCTTTGCCGTCGGGACGGCGATACATCAACGCGACCCGGCCGAGCCGTACCACATCGACGAGGGACGCGGTGTCGCCTTCGCCCAGCTTCATTTCGTAGTTGTCGAGCGTGCGGCCGTATTCCATCTCGATCTGATACGCCTCGAGGATGCGGCGGTATTTTTCCGACACGGTAACGTCGGCGCGATCCATCAGGCCGTTCAGAGTCGCGACGCGCTTGTTGCGCTCTTCGATCCTGAACGGGATGTCGAGCGCGACGAACTGCTCGAGCGTCGTCACCATTTTCTCCATCAGCGGATAGACATCGCGGCTGGTGGTTTCAATCGACGCGAGCTGCGACTGCATCGATGCGATCTCGGTACGTTGTGCAACGACCTGCTCGGTCAGGTGCGTGTTGTACTTCGTGATGCTTTGGGTGTCTTCGAGGGTCCGTCGATACTTGTTCAGCATCTCCTGTGTGCCATCGTCGAGTTTGTCGACCGACTCTTGCGCTGCCTTCGCGGCCTTGTCGCCGGCCGACTGTTGCGCGAGCAGGTTATCGAGAGGCTGGGTGTCGGCGGCATACACGGGCACTGTCAGCATCAGCGCCATCAGAACGACCACACGGGATCGCTGAATTCTGTCTGGTGTCATGGTGTCTTGCTTCGTTCCTTAGGCCGGCCGAGTGATAGCGCGACCCTATTGTTGATGTAAGCGACCTCGTGCGAAGTCGGCCCCCCTAAACCGCAGCATGTCCCCTGTCATGCCGCTCAACCGCGAGCGCGACCTTCAACGTCGACATTGATATGTCGTTACGTTGCAGGTTCCGTGATTTCCCCGGAGACGCGATCCCGGTGCTGATTTCAACACTATCTTGGGGCGGAACGCAAAGGTTTGATTGAATCCGACAGCGCGATGCATCGCGACAGCGCCGATCGATTTTGACGACGCGTTTTGAACACGCGGCAGGTGCTACTACATCGACCGCAAGGCGCGCAACGCTGCGTCGTGTCCGGCACGAACGGCACCGTGCATGTAGCCGTTCCAGATCGCCGCGCTCTCGGCGCCGGCCCATTCGATTCGACCGATCGTCGGTCGCAGCGCGGGGCCCTACTGCGCGAGCAGTCCGGGACCGAGCGGCGACACGCAACCTCTCGTGTAACGCTCCAGCATCCAGTACCGATCGACATAGTGAATCGGCCTGGCAGCGGCCGGACCCAGATATTTCACGTACGAATCGATCAACGCTGCCTTGCGCGTTTCCGGCAACATCGTGGTGCCGACCGGCGGGCCGATGAACGACCCGATCACCCCAACGCCGCCGTCGGGGGGCGAATTGTCCCACGCCCGGAGGTACACGTCAGGTTCGACCATAAAACTCTGGCCGCTGAGACCGGCATCGCGCCAGAACGGCCGTTCGTAGACCATCGCCGACTTCATCATGTCGGTCGCTGCGGGCCAACGCTTCTGCAACGTCGCGCGCGCCTCGGGCAGCGCGGGTTCGAAGCCGATCACATGCGCTTGACTCGGAGACAGCGCCATGATGACGCGCTTCGCCCGCAGTGTGCCGTGCTCGGTTGTGATTTCGACGGGCCTGCTGCCGTTCCATTTCCGGACATACGTTACCGGTGTACTCAACTGCACGTGCGCACCAAGTGCGTGCGTCATCACCTCGCTGAGCGCCTGTGATCCACCGACGACTCTGAACTGTTGTGCGCCTTGCCCCGCGGTGCCTTCGAGTTCTGCGTAGCTCACCGTTACCGATCGACGCGTTAGCCGTGCGGCCGCCGACGCCGGACTCGCCGGAAGGCGCGGCGTTCACCGGCGTCGTCGCCGTCGCTGCGGCGACCGACCGAACGCCGCGCCGCCGAGCACGCTTCGGCGCGTGATGCCCGGTGTGACGGTGCGTACCGGATCGAAGTCGCCGGACATCACTGCTCTCCTGCGCGTCAGATCTCGACCTGGGTGCCGAGTTCGACGACGCGGTTGGTTGGAATGGCAAAGAAGTCAGAGGCTTTCGTCGCGTTCTTCGACATGGACACGAATAGGCGCTCGCGCCATTTCGCCATGCCGGGCGCGCCGGTCGCGATGAGCGTTTCGCGCGAGACGAAGAACGATGTCTCCATCATCGAGAAGACAAATCCGCCGCGTCCGCAGTGATCGAGCAGCCGCGGTATATCCGGGTCTTCCGAGAAACCGAAGTACGCGGTGATGTGGAAGAACGCTTCGCCCAACGACTTGATCTCGTAGCGCTCCTCCGCCTGCACGTAGGGAACATCGCGCACGACGATGGTGAGAAACACGACGCGCTCGTGCAGCACTTTGTTGTGCTTGAGGTTATGCAGCAATGAATGCGGCACGCTGTTGACAGCCGACGTCAGGAAGACCGCTGTGCCTGGCACCCGGGTCGGCGGATCGAGGTCGATGCTCTCTATGAACACGTCCAGCGGCAACGAACCGTCGGACATCCGCCGCATCAATACGGCGCGGCCTTTCTTCCAGGTCGTCAACAGCGTGAACACGCTGATTCCGATCACGATAGGGAACCAGCCGCCGGAGGGGATTTTCAGCGCATTCGACGTCAGGAACGCAAGATCGATCAGGATGAGCGGAATCGCAATGGTATAGGCGATCCATGCCGGCCACTTCCACATCCGACGCATCACGAACAGGATGAGGATCGAGTCGATCAGCATCGCGAGCGTCACCGCGATGCCGTATGCGCCGCCGAGGTTGTCGGAGTGACGGAAGCCGACCACGAGCAGAATGACGGCGATGAACAGCACCCAGTTGATGAACGGCACGTAGATCTGACCGATCTCGCGTTCGGACGTGTGTTCGATGGTGAGCCGCGGGCAATAACCCATCTGAATCGCGGCCCGCGTCAACGAGAACGCGCCGGAGATCACCGCTTGCGAGGCGATCACCGCCGCGGTGGTGGCGAGGATCACCAGCGGAATCAGCGCCCAGGTCGGCGCGAGCAGATAGAAGGGATTTTTGATCGCCGCCGGATCCGCGAGCAGCAGCGCGCCTTGCCCGAAGTAGTTCAGCACCAGCGACGGCATCACGAACAGCAGCCACGCGCGCTGGATCGGCGCCTTCCCGAAATGCCCCATGTCCGCATACAGCGCCTCTGTGCCGGTCACCGCGAGCACAACGGCGCCGAGCGCCAGAAACGCCGCAACGGGATTGTCGACAACAAACGCGATCGCGTGCGCAGGATTGACCGCGGCGAGCACGCTGGGTTTGTCGATGACCTGGATCACGCCCAATACGGCGAGCGTTACGAACCAGACGCACATGACCGGACCGAAGAACGCGCCGACCCTTGCGGTGCCGCTGCGCTGGATGGAGAACAACGCGATGATGACGACGATTGCGATCGGGGCGATGAACGGGTGCAACCGCACGGTGATGATGTCGAGCCCTTCGACGGCGCCGAGCACCGAGATGGCCGGCGTGATCATGCCGTCGCCATAGAACATCGCGGCGCCGAAGATGCCGATCCCGACGAACCACCAGCGCAGCCTGGGCTGTGTTTCGAGGCCGCGAGATACGAGCGCGGTGAGCGCGAGAATGCCGCCCTCGCCGCGGTTGTCCGCGCGCATGATCAGCATCACGTACTTCAGCGTCACTACGATTACCAGCGACCAGAAGATGATCGACAGGATGCCCATGATGTTCGCGGCGGTCAGGTCGAGCCGGTGCATACCGGTGAAGCACTGGCGCAAGGTGTACAGAGGGCTGGTGCCGATGTCGCCGTAAACGACACCGATCGCTCCGACGACCAGCGGCGCCATCCGCGACGGAGCGACGCTCGAAGGAGAGGCAACGGCGCCGTCAGGTTGCATTCGGTGTGATTCGGATCGTTACGCTACGAGCGGCGCGGCATTGTTCCGCAATGCGCGTCGAACATCAATTTTCGCACCGCGTGATTTCAACCGCGGAACGGACACTGATACGTCGCTTCTAGGATCCGCAGCGCGCGCCGTCGCGGAGACGGTATGAGCGCCGGAGTCGCGACGCGCGCCGCCGAGATGTTCGTGATCGCGTGCCTCGCCGTTGATGTCGAACGAGACGAACCACGCGTTCGCGTCGGCGCCATTCGTCGACGGTGCGAGCCGGTACTTAGCCGTCACGTCGTAGTTGACCGAATTGCCGAACTGGTGACTCTGGTCGCCGGTCTCGCCGTCGCCAGTCAAAGAGACGAGCGCGTTGGCGGACAGCGAGGTTCGGTCCATCGCGTGATCGATTGAGAGCCCGGGATTCTAGGGTGTGCAGGTGGTCGGCTTACTGCGACAAATTGCCGCAGGCCCAGTTCCGAGCAGGTAACATCGCGGCTCGAAGGCGACTTTGAAATGCCGACCGACTCCAATCCCCCCAGCGATTTCGTTAGAGCGATCACGCGCACGGACGCGACGGCGCTCGTCGTCGGCTCGATGATCGGCTCCGGCATCTTCATCGTATCCGCCGATATCGCGCGGCAGGTCGAGTCGCCTGGAATGCTGCTGCTGGTCTGGATACTCGCCGGCGTCGTCACGCTGATGGGTGCGTTGACGTACGGCGAACTCGCCGCGCAGTTTCCGAAAGCGGGCGGCCAGTACGTCTATCTGCGCGAGGCGATCTCGCCGCTGTTCGGCTTCCTGTACGGCTGGACGCTGTTCATGGTGATTCAGACCGGCACGATCGCCGCCGTCGCGGTCGGTTTCGCGCGGTTTACGTCGGTATTCGTGCCGCAGCTGTCGTCGCAGGTGTTCTTCGGTTTCAGCCTGGCGCTGCCGAGCGGACCCATCGAAGTCGGTCTATCTCCGCAGAGGATTCTGGCGATTGCGTCGATCTTCCTGCTGACGTGGATCAACGTCCGCGGCGTAAGCGTGGCTGCGCTCATTCAGACGATGCTGACGTCGATCAAAGTACTGTCGCTGATCGCGTTGATCCTGCTCGGCCTTCTGTTCGGGGCTCACGGGAAAAACGACGCCGCCGCGTCGAACTTCGGTGCAGCATTCTGGCCGGAAGGCGGTGTCGGACTCGGTGCGGTGCCGCTGATCGGCGCCGCGATGGTCGGCGCCTTATTCGCCATGGATGCGTGGAACAACGTCGGCTTCGCCGCCGACGAACTGAAGCGACCGAGCCGCGACCTGCCGTTCGCGATGCTCGCCGGTGTGATCATCGTGACCGTGCTCTACGTCTCGGCGAACGTCGCGTACCTCAACGTGCTCGGCGTCGATGCGGTCGCCGCAGCGCCCGAAGATCGCGTCGCCACCGCGGTGCTGCAGGCGGTCTTCGGCGATCCGGGACTTTATTTGATGGCCGCAGCCATCGTGATTTCGACACTCGGCTGCAACAACGGGCTGATCCTGTCCGGCGCGCGCGTTTACTACGCGATGGCGCGCGACCGCTTGTTCTTCGAGAAGGCCGCGCTGCTGCATCCGAGGTACAAAACACCGGCGTTCGGTCTCGGCGTGCAAGCCGTGTGGGCGAGCGTGCTGTGCGTGTCGGGCACGTACAGCCAGCTGCTCGACTACGTCGTGTTCGCGGCGCTGATGTTCTATCTGCTGACGGCCATCGGCTTGTTCGCTCTGCGACGCAAACGCGATGCGTCCGAACGTCCGGTGAAGGTGCCGTGGTATCCGTGGTTGCCGGCCGCCTATGTCGTGCTGACGGCTGCGCTCTGTCTGAACCTGCTGATCGAAAAGCCGCAGTACAGCTGGCTCGGCCTGGGCATCGTCGCGCTCGGTCTGCCGGTTTATGGCCTTTGGCGTTGGTGGGGACGGCGACGACTCGAAGCCTCGGAAGCCTAGGATGTAATGAGATTGGCAGATTTCCGCCCGAATACGGGCAAAAATGTTGTCAATGGGACCGCTATGAAGCTCAATTCCCCGCCATGTACGACGTCGACGAACTTGCAGCACATCTCGCCCGCACCACGCGACTGGACCCTCCGGAAGCACGCCGAGCGGTGCTCGAACTGCTCGATCTGCTATCGAGCGAGACGCCGGATGCGTTTGTCGTGCGGCGTCATGGCGAGCTCAAGGCGAACAGCGCGCTGAAGAACGACGCGATCTTCCGACAGATCGCGGCCGAGATGACGACGCGTCCGTTCGCTGCACCGCCCTATACCGAGCGCCAGATCCGTCGGCTGATCTACGGCTGAAACCTTCACTTCTCGTCTCCCGGAGTCTTCCTTCTATGTGCGGAATCGTGGGTTATGTGGGCCATCAGAATGCGGTGCCGATCCTGATCGAGGGGCTGCATCGCCTTGAATATCGCGGCTACGACTCGGCCGGGCTGGCGCTGCATCGCAAACACGGCATCGAAGTGCACAAGCGGCAGGGCAAGGTGCGCGAGATGGAAGCGAGCCTGCCGAAGCGATTTGCCGGTGTGGTCGGCGTAGGCCATACCCGCTGGGCGACACACGGCGTGCCGAGCGACGCGAATGCGCATCCGCAAACCGACAGCTCCGGCCGCATCGCCGTCGTCCACAACGGCATCATCGAGAACGCGCACGAGTTGCGCGTTCAACTTGAAGCGGGCGGTGTCGTATTCGCGTCGGAGACCGATACGGAAGTGCTCGCGCAGTTGATCGCCAGCGTCGAGAGCGAATCGCTCGAAGACGCCGTGCGCGCGGCATTGCGCATGATCACCGGCACCTACGGCATCGCGGTGCTGGACGCGCGCCATCCCAATCAGATCGTCGTGGCGCGCAACGGCAGCCCCGTCATTCTCGGCATCGGTGACAAAGAGATGTTCGTCGCGTCGGATGCGTCGGCGCTGGTCCGCCACACGCAGCAGGCGATCTATCTGGATGATGGCGAAATCGCCGTGGTCGAGGCGCGCGCCTATCGCGTCACGACACTCGATGCATCGCCGTCGACGAAGCAGCCGACGACGCTCGCGGTGGCCGATGACCATATGTCGAAGGGTTCATTCAGCCACTTCACGATGAAAGAGATCCACGAACAGCCCGATTCGGTGCGCGGCACGCTGCGCGGCCGGCTCGATCGGCGTTTCGCGACGGCACGCCTCGACGGCTTGAACCTGACGCCGCGCGAGCTGTTGCGGTTCCGGCGCATCAAGATCATCGGTTGCGGCTCGGCCTGTATTTCCGGCTTCCTCGGCGCGCGCATGATCGAAAGGTTGAGCCGCATTCCGTGCGACGCGGAGTCGGCCGCCGAATTCCGGTATCGCAATCCGGTGATCGAAGACGACACGCTGTATGTGGCCGTGAGTCAGTCGGGCGAGACGTTCGATACGCTCGCGGCGGTCGACGAGATCAAGCGCAAGGGCGGTGCGGTGGTCGGCATCATCAATGTCGTCGGCAGCACGATCGCGCGCGCGTGCGGCCGCGGCGTTTATCTGCACGCGGGACCGGAAATTGCGGTGGTGTCGACGAAGACGTTCATGTCCACGCTGGTTGCTTTCGTGCTGCTCGCGCTGCACCTCG
>JANLUG010001000.1:0-1793 GCA_031363335.1 Gammaproteobacteria bacterium | reverse complement strand
TCGAAAGCGCGATTTTGAATCTGGCATTGAATGCCCGGGATGCGATGTATCTGGGCGGCACCTTGTCGATGCAGCTCGACAATTGCCGCGGTGTGTCCGGAATCACATCGAGCATCGATGGCCCCAACGACTACGTTCGGCTGCGCATCAGCGATACGGGTCGCGGCATTGCGCCGGAGGTGCTGCCGCACGTATTCGAACCGTTCTTTACCACGAAGGGGCCGGGCGAGGGGTCGGGGCTCGGCCTGAGCATGGTCTACGGCTTCATCAATCAAAGCGGCGGACGCATCGTGCTAACGAGCGTGCTCGGCCTCGGTACCACCGTCGAGATTCTGTTGCCGCGTGCGGTCGCGGGCGCGGAAGAAGCCGACAACCCGTTGCATCGCGCAATGCCCGCCGGGCAGGGACAAACGATCATGGTGATCGAGGACGATCCGGGCGTTACCGCCGTGATCACCGAAGGCTTGCATCAGCTCGGCTATGAGGTGATCAACGTCACCACCGGTGAGCAGGCGCTGGATTGCCTTGGCGAGCGACGATCCATCGACCTCGTCTTGTCGGACATCGTGCTGCCGGGAGGATTGTCCGGACTCGATGTCGAAGAAGAGATGCGCAAAGTGCGTCCGGGCGTGCGATTCATCTTCATGTCGGGCTATGCGCAGGACGAGATTGCGCGTAAAGGTCCGCGCATGGGGAAAGGTCTTCCCGGAATCGACATTCTGCGCAAACCGTTCCAGCTGACGGATCTTGCCGACAGGGTTATTGAGGCGCTGGCCGCGGACGCTTGAAAGCCGTATTGTTCGGGCTCACGCAGGAGGACGCGGCATGGCATACAAAAAGATTCTCACAGCGATCGATCTGAGCGATGAGGCCGGGCAGGTATTGGCCCAGGCTCAGGAAACGACGAAGCAGAACGGCGCCGAACTGTCGCTGATCGTGGTCGTCAAGCCGATCAATCAGGTGTATTCCGGATTCGACGTGGCGGCACTGTCGGCCGACGCTGCGATGATCGAGGCGGATGCGGTGCGACAGGCGCAGTCGCGCATTGCGGAACACGCAAAACGACTCGGCATTCCGGCGAATCGGACCTATGTCGGGCGCGGCAATCCGGCACACGAGATCCGCGAGATGGCCGCAGAACTCGGCGCCGATCTGATCGTGCTGGGTACACACGGTCGACACGGCCTCGGACTGCTACTCGGATCCACCGCGACGGGTGTGCTGCACGGTTGCCCTTGCGACGTGCTGACGGTTCGCATCAAATAGTCGTCCGAACGAATCGTCAAGGGCGCATGAATTCGTAGTCGGCATCTTCGTCGAGATTGTTCATCTGGAATTCCAGCGCGCTGCGCGTGTCGGCGATGCCGCGTTCTTTCGCAAGCGCCAGCGCAACCGTAACCAGCAATGCATGTAGACAGTCGCCACGCCCCAGCTTCTCGGCTGCGGCGTCGTGCAGCGCTGCATCGACGTGGCTGCGCGCAATCGAGTGAATTGACATGACCATTCCAGAGCGAAGACCCGGTTCATTGTGCATGTCTGATGTCTTGATGCAGTAGGGGCTTCCCGCAGTGGCGACACAGCCACCGCGCGGACTAAGCTCGCGCTTCATTCATGGTGTTCGAGGTGGCGATCATGGCCGGCTACAAACAAGTGCTCGTGGCGGTCGATCTATCCGATGATCTGAGCGGGGCGCTACAGCGTGCGGTCGAACAGGTAGCTACCGGCGCGGCGGTGTCGATCGTTCACGTGCTGGAGCCTGCCTACTATTACTACGGCATGGAGCCGGCGCTCGG
>JANLUG010000985.1:0-1027 GCA_031363335.1 Gammaproteobacteria bacterium | reverse complement strand
GGATGCCGAGACCGAGCAACTCATGGCCAACTCGAACGAATGCGTGCTCATGTGGGCCACAAAGGACGGCTGGCCCGTCGGCGTGATTCACTCGTTCGTCTGGCGTGACGGGAAGATCTGGATCACGTTTGCCGCACACCGCCATCGCGCCGCAGCGATTAGACGCGACAACCGCGTTTCGGTGTGCGTCAGCAGCGCCGGATACCCGCAGCAGAACACTTCATGGCCGCGAGGCGCCATCACCTTCAAGGGGCACGCCGAGATTTTCGATGACGAAGCCACCAAGGGCTGGTTCTATCCGGCGCTCTCGAAAAAACTCAACCCGACGAATGCCGCCGGCGAAGAGTTCTTCAACAATCTGCTCGACTCGCCGCTGCGCGTCGTTCTGGGCGTAAGCGCCGAGAAGAAAATCATGTACAACGCCGCCCTTGCCGGACGGCACATGGCGGGCACAGTGAGCGAAGAAGAGCTCGGCACCCGGCTCGAAGGCGATCAAGTGCGCATGAACAAGGAACGCGCCGCGCGTGGGTTGAAGCCGCGCTGAGCGACGCGGCCGCGGGGCGCGAGGCGATCCCAAGCGTCGTCAGTTGGCGTGTCCGGCTGGCATTCGCATTCGGTCAGATACCCGAGGGCGTGCAGAGCACCGCCTTCGGTTTCTTCCTGCTGTACTTTTATAACCAGGTGCTGGGACTTTCAGGGCTGCTCGCGAGCATGGCAATCGTCGTGGCGCTGGTAGTGGACGCGGTGGTCGATCCGATCGTCGGATCGTTATCCGATCGCACGCAGGGGCGATGGGGTCGCCGGCATCCCTACATGTACGCAGCGGCCGTGCCGTTCGGTGTGTGTTTCTATCTGCTGTTCGCGCCGCCTCTCGGCCTGGGGCCATTGGGCTTGTTCGTGTGGTTGTTGGCGTTTTCGATTCTTACGCGCGTTACTCAATCCTGCTACTCGATTCCGCACACGGCGATGACGGCAGAACTCACGATGCAGTACGACGAACGCACGCTGCTGTCGGCGCTGCGCTCGC
>JANLUG010000946.1:0-1054 GCA_031363335.1 Gammaproteobacteria bacterium | reverse complement strand
GGGGTCCGCCCACTGCGCGATGATGTCGAAATCCCAGCATGCCTCGCGCAAGCTGAACGCGGTTGCTGACGGATCCTTCCGGGTGCACGCGCCGTCGACGCGAAACAGTAGAATCGCGCTCATCGGCGATGTCGTGTCGGTTGCGTGCTGGATGACGCGGTCGATCAGATCGTCACCGAGTTCGGCGAAGTAGCCGGATTTCCAATAGCGGTGCACGCCGAACGGATTGCCGCCGTCGAACAACGTGTTCAATACCGTGTACGGAATCGGTCCCATCATGTCGGCAATCGGCGCGGCAAAGTTCCTGATCGGTGCGAGTTGCGCCTCGGCTTCCTTGATGTCGCCGAGCCACGCCGCAATCAACGCGACGACGTGATGACCGTCCGGCGTGTAGATGATGCCGGCATTGATCGCGAGATCGTCCGGGCAATCACGGCAGATTTCGCCGTAGAATTTCAGCACGTCGCGCGCCGCTTCGAACGGCCATGCCACCATGCCGCCGTAGACGATCGGTGCGACCGGATGCAGTTGAAATTCGAACGACGTGACGACGCCGAAATTGCCGCCGCCGCCACGCAGTGCCCACAGCAGATCGGGATTCTGTTCGGCGCTCGCGCGCACCATCGTGCCGTCGGCTGTCACGACGTCCGCCGCGATCAGGTTGTCGCACGTATAACCGTGCTTCGACGCCAACCAGCCGAGCCCACCGCCCAACGTAAGGCCGGCAATACCGGTGTGCGAGACCACGCCGCCGGTGGTCGCGAGGCCGAATGCCTGCGTTTCGTGGTTGATCTCGGCCCACGTAACACCGGGCTCGGCGCGTGCAATTCGCGCCAACGGATCGACGTGCACGCTCTTCATTCCTGCGCAGTCGAGCATCAGGCCGCCGTCGCACACCGCGTTGCCCGCGACGTTGTGGCCGCCGCCGCGCACCGCGAGTATCAGGTCGTATAGCTTGGCGAACCGCACCGCGCTGATGACGTCGGCTACACCCTTGCAGCGAACGATCAGCGCCGGTCGCTTATCGACCATCTCGTTCCAGACGCGGCGTGTG
>JANLUG010000902.1:0-3493 GCA_031363335.1 Gammaproteobacteria bacterium | reverse complement strand
CGTGCGTCGCGCCGATCGCACAGTTGAAGAAGAACACTGTCGTAATGTGCCAGAAGTACTGCCCGAACACCGTGTTGGTATGAAACAGCCCGATGATTGCGATGGACGCGATACTGTAGAACGCCGCGCACGTGACCTTGCGGCCGATCCGGTCGACGAGTTGGCCCGCCAACAGATGTCCGAAGGTGCCGGCGATGTACGCCCACATCACGACATTGCCGACCTGCGCCGGCGTCATCCCGACTTCCTCGCGCGCGTAGATCGACCAGAACGCAACCGCCGGCGCGATGACGAGATACACGCAGTTCCACAGCAGCACCACGATACGGAAGCGCGGCAGATAGCGCGGCTCGATCAACCGCCGCGCCTCGCCGAATTGGGCGCGGATTGTTGCGATCACCGAAGCGCGTTCGCGACCGGCCGCGATCTCTTTGTATCGCGTCGTCTCGCGAACGCCGAGCGCGAGAAACGGCAGCAGAAACAACGGGAACAGCCCGATCAGGTAAAGCCCGCGCCAGTGCGCGCCATCGTTCGCGATGCCGAGCCAGCTTGCGCCAACGGCGACACACTGCATTGCAAAATCGTGGGCGGCGTTGCCTTCGGCACCTTGGAGCAGCAGGAAGAACGGCGACGTCTTCGCCATTGCCACCGTACCCACCGTGGCGAAGCCCGTGAGTATCGTGATGCCGGTTCCGCGTAACCGTGCCGGAAGCTCTTCGCCGGCGATGATGATCGCGAGACCGTACTGGGCCGTCAGGAACAGGCGCGCGACCGTCTGCCACATCGTGAACTGAAACTTCGTCTGCACGAACGCCGTAGCCGCCGTCGCAATCGCAAAACCCGCAACCGTGATCAACAGCAGGTTGCGGCGACCGAACCGATCGGCGCACATCAGGAAGAAGAACGACGCGATCATGCCGCCGCGCGTGATCGCGTACAGCGTGCCCCACTCGTCGAGCTGGATGTGCAACGTCGCGCGCACATCGACGGACGCGAGCGTCAGCATCGATGCGTCGAAACCTTCGTACAGCGTGGCGATGCCGAGCAGGCCGAGCAGCAGGATGTGATACGCGGAGAAGCGTTCCTTCGGTGCGACGCTCTCGGTCATGACTTGTCACGCTCCAGGCGTTCGATTTCCTTGAGAAAGCTGCGGCGTACGTCCATCAGATTCAATGCACGCCATGTCGGGGCGAGTCGTCGCACGCGCTGTTTGAACGAATCCTCATATGACTCTTCGTCGAGATAGCCGTGCTCATACTGAAAGAACATGTTGTCCCAGTGCGTCTGCTGCGCGATCTGCCATAGTCGAAAGCGCCGGCGTTCGTCGCTGCTGACGTTGTCGAGCGCGGTGACGTCTTCCGGATAGCCAAGCTCGGTCAGTTTAATGATGATCGGGCCGATGTGCTCCGAATCCGCCGCGTGTACCTGCATCGACTGCAGTGCATCGGAGCGCATCTGGTACGTCTGCGCGAGTGCGAGCTTGCGCGCCTCGTCCAACGCCAGCGTATTCAAGCGGATCTGCTTCGTCAGATAGATCAACGTGATGACAACGCCGATAGCGCCGATCACCTCGCCGATCGATCCGAAATCCTGCAGTGTCATCTTCCCCCCTTCCCTTCCGCTAGCCGACACTGTAAGCGAGTCACAGCGAATCGGAGAAGCCCGCCTGCGTCGCAGCGCGCTCTTGCCCCGACCCATCCTCCCAGTCGGACCAATCGACGTCGAAGCTCGCCACATAGGCTTTCACTGCCTCGCCGATAGTCGCGAAAAAGCGCTCGGCGCCGAACTGGTCGAACAGGCCGAAGCGTTTGAGTTTGTCCTTTACCGGATCCTTCATCTCGGCAAACGTCAGTTCGATGTTGTCGGCGCGCAGCGTTTCGGCGAGTTCGCAGACGACATCCGCCGCGGTCACATCGATGCTCGTCACCGGCTCCGCCGCAACCACCACGCGGCGGACCGGGCCGCGCGAATTCGCCACCGCATCGAGCACGCGATCGCGAAACAGCTCCGCGTTCGCGAAGAACAACGGCGCATCCCAACGAAACAACACGAGACCGGATACCAAACGCGCGTTCGGATAGCGGCTGACGTCGTGGTAACCCTTCACATGGTCGACGCGCCCGAGCACGGCCGAATGCGGCCGCCAGCCGTCCCACAGAAATTCGATCACCGCGATGCCGATCGCAAGCCCGATGCCTTGAATGGCGCCGAGCGTAACGACCCCGGCGAAGCACGCCATCGACAGCCAGAATTCCCAGCGTTGGATCCGATAGATACGGCGCAGGTCGGCGAATTCGAACATGTCGATCGCCGCTGCGATGACCACTGCGGCGAGCGCGGCCGCCGGAAGGTCTTTCAACAGCGTCGGTGCAAATACCAGCAACAATGCGATCGTGATGGCGCCAACGACACCGGTGAGCTGCGTCTTCGAACCCGCGGCCAACGCAACCGGCGTACGCGATGCGCTGCTGCTGACAGGGAAACCCTGGAAAAAGCCGGTGACCAGATTCACGGCGCCGAGCCCGACCATTTCCTGATTCGGATCGACCCGCATCCGCAAACGGGCAGAGTACGTGCGCGACAAGACGCTGGTATCGGCGAACGAGACGAGCGCCACCGCCAAGCCGCCCAGCAACACCGGCACCACATCGTCGAGCCGGATCAACGGCAGTTTCGGTGACGGCAAGCCGCTCGGCATTGCACCGAGCACGGCCACGCCCGCTGTCTCTGCGAGATCGAATACCGCAACCACGATTGTTGCGCCGGCAATCGCGATCAGGCTGCCCGGAATCTGCGGACGATACTTGAGCGCTGCGATGGCCGCGAAGCACACAACGCCGATCGCGAGACTAGCGACATTCGTCTTGCCCGCAAGCACACCCGCAAGCGTCGCCCGGATTCCATGCAGCAGATCCGGCGATTCGACGGAGATACCGACCAGCTTCGGCAGCTGACTCAATAAAAGCGTTAGTGCAATTCCGTTCATGAAGCCGTAGCGGATCGGCTTCGACAACAACTCGGTGACAAATCCGAAGCGCGCGAACCCACCGGCGAGACACACGACACCCGAGACGATCGCCATCGCTCCGGCCAACGCAACCGCGCGCTGCGGATCGCCGCCGGACAACGGCACCGTTACCGTCAGAATCAACGCAGCCAACGCCGAATCGGGACCCATGACGAGAATACGGTTTGGTCCGAACAGTGCGTACGTCAGCAGCGGCACGATCGTCGCGTAGAGCCCGTAAACGCCGGGAACGCCGGACGCTTCCGCATACGCGATGCCGGTCGGCACCAGCATGCTGGTCAGCACGAGTCCGGCGAAAAGATCGTAACGCAACCAACCGATGCGGTAGTGACGGATGGCGTGCACGCCGGGCAGCCAGCGTCGCCAGCCGGCGTCGAATGCGTGGCCGCGACGCGGCGAGTCGCCGTCGTTGCGTACGTTCGTCGGATCGTGTGGGGATGGAGTCGCCATAGTGCCTATCATCGA
>JANLUG010000895.1:0-1570 GCA_031363335.1 Gammaproteobacteria bacterium | reverse complement strand
CTCTGGACATGTCGCCGACCATCACGCGCAACTCACCCAACTCGCGATCGGAAAACCGTGGATCGGCACCGTACCCGATCGAATCAATGAAGTGGTCTCCGGCCTGCGCTTCAACGAAACGGATGTACTTCTTGAGGAGTTCTCGGTAGCCCATGCGCATGGAGTTAGTCGACGTTAGGGTCAACCGTAGAACCGCGTTGTTACAGTTGCATGACCTGCGAGCAGCGAATGTCGGTCCGCAACACGATGTCGCCCGATGATCGCGGCTGAAGGATCGGAGGATCGACGGTCCCGTGCCAACAGGACCCGTCACCGACGCCAAGTATCACTTCCGGATCCGCCCGAAAGCGCATGTCGTACGTACCCCTGAGCACGAGCGCGACGCCGCACTGGCCCGGGTTTCCCGTGCGTCTCACTGTCCCTCCCTGATCTACGCGCGTCGCGCTTTCCACCACGCCGCGCCGCGTCATCACGTTCCACACCCGCACCGGTCCATCGATCACCTCGACGTTGAGCGCCTCCTCACCGGGAAACACCACGAACCCGCCGATGCGCTCCAGCCGCATCGATCCGTTGACCCCACGCAGCACAATGCCGCGCCCGTCGATCAACGTCAGGTGCCGATCCATGCCAGGAAAGACCGAGAAGGGTCCGTTCTGCGTGATATCGGCAATGCTGACGCGCCAACTCCAGTCCCGCGCGTGCGTGCCGCCGCCCGTCGCCACGGTACGCGTGATGCCGCCGCCATTGCGCCACGGTTCGCTCGTTAGCGAGCCGATCGAGAACCGCCGAATGGAAGACTCGGTCAGGACACGGCCCCGACACCGTACCTGCCCGTCAGCAGATGGCCGGTGCGGAAGCGCTCCAGCGAATACGGGGCAAGCGATACGTCGGTAGCGAGCCCCAGCGCTTCCTGCGCGAGCACGCGGCCAACCCAGGGCGATAGTTTGAAGCCGTGGCCGGAGAAACCGTACGCAACGATCAAACCGCGCATATCCGGGACGCGGCCCAGCACGGGATTCCAGTCCGGCGTCACGTCGTATACGCCGGTCCAAGACGACGCGAGTTCAGCCGTTTCATACGTCGGGAATCGCTCGGCGACCTGCGCGCCGACGTCGAGCACGTAGTCCATCGAGATGACGCCCTGCTCGTTGTTCGGCTCGGGAAGCGTTTCGCCGGCGATGCCTTCGCTCACCAACATCTGTGCGCCGCCGTAGCTGCGGCAATACAACATGCCGGCCGAGGCGAGATCTTTGTAGACGGGCATCCGGAACGTGTACGGCTGTGGCCCCTGCAACGCGAGCACGGTGTGGCGCTCTGCATTCACCGGCGACGCGATACCGGTCCAACCTTCGATGTCGCGTGCCCAGATGTTCTGCGCGCTGATGATCGTGTTGCTCGCGAAGCGTCCCTGCGCGGTTTCGATGCCGACGACGCAGCCGTTGTCGTGCCGTAACGCATGCACCTCGACGCCTTCGACGATCTTCACGCCGAGGCGCCTGGCTGCACGGGCGAAGCCGCTCGCGACGAGATAAGGATCTGCAAAACCCGCGTCGGGTTCGTAGCCGAT
>JANLUG010000885.1:0-1848 GCA_031363335.1 Gammaproteobacteria bacterium | reverse complement strand
TGGTGGACTTGATGTGCCACTGAACCAATTCCATGCCGAGCGATGTCGCAACCTCTTCCGCGAGCAGCGTCTTGCCGGTACCCGGTTCGCCCTTCACCAGCAGCGGGCGTTCGAGTTTCACCGCCGCGTCGACGGCCATGCTCAACTCATCGGTGGAAATGTACGTGGCAGTGCTGTCAAAAATCATCGATTGATGTCTCGTTTAAGTGGGCTGAATTAGGAAGCGGTTACTTTAATTGCGCCCCATAGGCATAGCAAGCAACGCGCCCGGCGCCAGCAGAAACGCTAAGTCGTTGCCGCGCCAGCAGGTTTCGCGGCTGGCATCAGCGCTTCGCGATAGCGGGCGAGCGCCGAATCGAGGGCAGCGGCGGTTGTAGAGGTGCGGGAACGCAACAACAACCACCCCAACAGCGCGATGCTGGCGACGCCAACGCCCGCCATCGTGATCCATTCCCAAAGCGCCGGCGCGCGAACCTCCTGAGTGGGCGGATCGGCCGGCTCTATTGAAGGCGGCGTAGGCGTAGTAGTTGCGTCGGCGATCGGCTCTGCCGGTGGCGTCGCTATCGCCATCTCAACTTGAGGCTCGGGTGTCGGCGATGCCGCGACCACCGGCGCCGGACGCACCGGGTCCACGATGATGTGGCCTTCCAGATCGAGGCCGACGTGCTTGGGTTTCGGCAGCGGCAGATCGATGGAAATCGGATCAGACTCTGCCTCTATCTTCTTATTATTCATCGTATTGAAGAGCACTTTTAATCTGACATCTACATGCGGTTCCAGCCGTGGGACTGCCACCAGCCACGCGCCGTCGGGCTGGTTGGTTCCCACGACGAGCTTTACCCGTCCTCCAGCGGTCCGCGTGGAGCCGAGCACGCGCAACGACGACGCATCCATCTCGGGCACGTTCACGCGCACCATCGCGCCGGCGTTGCCGTTGAGCGCATCGCGGAAGTCCACGTCGATGGGATGCGCGATGCGTTCCGTGTACACGCGGGTCCGCTCGAATGTCTTGCCGATCGCACGCACCGTCACTTCGTCGTCAGCGGTGAGCGCGATGTCTCCCAATCCGATTGCGTAGCGCAGCGGCGTTGCTTCGACCGCGATTGCCTGAAGCGGCTCGGTGCCATAGAGCGTCTTCAGTTCGACCTCGATCGCGATCGCCGATGCGAGGCGCGGTTCGTCGATGAATGTTCCGGCTTCGGTGAGCGCGACGCTTATCGCCGGCGCCTCAGTGGCATCGTTAGGATGAATTGCGATACCGATGTCCTTCCACACCTGAACGCGCGCGGTTGCAGGCGTGAAGTGCCAGGCGCCCGCCGACGGCAACGCCACGGTCAGCATCGTGTACGTATCTCCGTCGAACCATCGAAGCCCTTCTGCCGTCGACGACGCATCGATTCGAACACCGGCAGGGGAAGTCAGTATGAGCGGTTGCGCGGTTCGATCGGCGAACACGGTTATTTCGGCGGTATCGTTTGCGACCATGAAGGACCCATCCGGGGCGAGCCCATCGAGCGCCGTCGTCAGATACGCCCTGACCGCCGCGACCGTGTCGGCTCGCGCGGCAAAACCCTGCGTCGCTTCCGCGAGCTGCTTCAGGAACTCCATGTCCGCCTTTGCCGACAGCGCAAGACAGTCGATATGGATGTTCGCCGCGCGCAACCGCGGCACCAGTTCATTGCGGATCGCGCGACGCTGCGCGTCGTTGCTCGCGGCGTCGTCCGCTACGTCAACCCGCCCGTCGGTGACGAGAATGATATGGCGATTCCACTCGGGCTCGACAACGGCCGTGTCCCTCGCCGCTTTCGCAAGCGCATCGCTCAGATTGGTACGCTGCGCGCTCGATCC
>JANLUG010000882.1:0-1625 GCA_031363335.1 Gammaproteobacteria bacterium | reverse complement strand
ACCTTCGCAACGAAGTCGGCGGGGCCATCAAAGGCGCTGTCTTTCGTACCCATCGGCGTCACCGTGAACGCGTCGTCCGAGTCGTCGTCATCTAAGGCTCTAACGATTTCTTCGGGGGGCGCTACCGGGAGCCCGGCTACGAGCGGCAGCACAGGCAATGCATCGAGCGATCCGGACGTCCCGAGTGTCCATTCCGGCGGAACGTTATCGAGTGGCAGCGACGCGACGACGCTCATGTCGGACAACGCATTTACACCGGCCAGCGTATCCGATTCAACGAGCGCCGGTGTGGCGGCAGATTTCGATAACGGCAGGATCGGACCATGCGTGGGCGCGAGCGCTCCGGACATCTGCTTCTCGATCACCGCGGCGAGGCCGATGCCGCCGTTCTCCGCGATGTGCACCGCCCACTGGTGATCGAGCATTTCCTGCTGCATTTTCGTCGCGTCGCTCGACGTCAAATCCTTGTCGGCGAACGCACTGCCCGCCTGTCGCATGCTCGTCATCACCATGTCGATGAACAACGACTCGAACTGTTGCGCGGCGGCGCGAATGCCGTCCTGCCCCAGCGCCTTGATCTGGCTGAGGCGATTGACGTCGCTGTACGAAAAGCCGGACAGCGCTTTCGCGCCGCCGGTCACGGCGTTATCCATGAATCGGGTCCATGTCAGATCACGACCAGTTCCGCCCGCAGCGCGCCCGCCTCCTTCAGCGCTTCGAGGATTGCCATCAGGTCTCCCGGCGCGGCGCCGACCTCGTTCACCGACGTGACGATGTCCTGCAGCGATACACCCGGCGAGAAATAGAACATGTGTCCCTGCTGCTGCTCGATCGAAATGTCGGAGCTAGGCACCGCCGCGGTTCTGCCGCCGGAGAATGCATTCGGTTGGCTGACGGTCGGGTTCTCCGAAATCGTTACAGACAAGCTGCCGTGCGTTACCGCTGCAGGCATCACTTCGACACGCTGTCCGATCACGATCGTGCCGGTACGCGAATTGATGATGACGCGCGCAGGCGCTGCATCCTGCTCGACGCTCAGATTCTCGAGCACCGAAAGAAAACTGACCCGTTGCGCCGGATCTTGCGGCGCATGTACGACGATCGAGGTCGCGTCGACCGCCGCGGCAACATCGGGGCCGAACGTCTGATTGATGCTCTCGGCCACTCTGCGCGCCGTCGTGAAGTCGCCGCGATTGAGGTTGAACATCAGCGTGTTGTTCTGTCCGAAGTTACTCGGCGCCGGACGTTCCACCGACGCGCCGTTCGGAATGCGTCCGACGCTCGGAATGTTGACCGTGACCTTCGATCCGTCGGCACCCTCCGCGCCGAATCCACCGACCACGAGATCACCTTGCGCCAATGCGAACACTTCGCCGTTGACGGCCTTCAACGGCGTCAACAGCAGCGTGCCGCCGCGCAGACTCTTCGCGTTGCCGACCGAGGACACAGTCACGTCGATCTGCTGACCCGGCTTCGCAAAAGCGGGTAAGGCCGCGTGCACCGACACCGCGGCGATGTTCTCGAGTTTCGGCTCCTTGCCGACCGGCGGCTGGATGCCGAACTGGCGCAGCATGTTGCTGAACGTCTGCAGCGTGAACGGCGTCTGGCTGGTTTTGTCGCCCGTG
>JANLUG010000843.1:0-2870 GCA_031363335.1 Gammaproteobacteria bacterium | reverse complement strand
GACACGCTCAAGCCATCCCTGGGCGCTCCGAACGGCGCCATCCATGGCGCCTCAGGGTCCGCGCACCGACCCGCCGCCGCTCGCCCCAGTCACCCGCGACTCTATTGGGGAGTCACATCGAGACGTCAACAACGGCTGTGATGTCCCAACAAGTCAAAAGCCGGTGCCAGGCACCGGCTGTTGACTTGTTCATCGGTTCACCCGCTACGGGCACACGTTGGCTGAAGGGTGGATACGCTGCGATCAGGTGGAGGCTTGATGCGCCGTCCCGTTACGGAACCCTGAGGCGCCATGGATGGCGCCGTTCGGAGCGACCAGGGACGGCTCGAGCGTGTCCGGCGCTTCAAGCCTCCACCTCCACCGGGGGCGAAGCTCAACGCCCCTTGTATGACGGCTTTCGCTTCTGCATGAACGCCGCGGGACCTTCCTTCGCATCTTCAGTTTGAAATACCGGTCCGGAAATCTCCGACTCGATCTTCAGCGCTTCGCGTTCAGGCACACCGAGACAAGCGCGTGCCGATTTGCGGATGGCTTTGACGGCGATCGGGCCGTTGGCGGCGATCTTCTCGGCGATCTCGAGCGCCTTCGCGAGCACCTGATCGGCCGGCACGACGTAGTTCAGGAAGCCGATGTCCTTTGCTTCTTGAGCACTGATGAGGTCGCCGGTCAGCAGCAGTTCCATCGCTTTCGCGAACGGCAGTTGTGCGGGTAATCGCACCGTTGAACCGCCGGCGGGGAAGATCGCCCATTTCACTTCCTGCACGCCGAACTTCGCTTCGGGGCACGACACGCGAATGTCGGTGCCTTGCACCATCTCCATGCCGCCCGCGATTGCGTGGCCGTTGATCGCGGCGATGACGGGCTTTTCGGTATCGAAGTTGCGCAGCAGCGCACGCGACGTGATGTTCGGTTCCTTGATCACGCGATGATCGAATTCGTTCTCGGGTTTGCGCGCGCCGGAGATCATCGGAATCAGCTGGCCGAGGTCGGCGCCGGCACAGAACGCGCTGCCTTTTCCGGTGATGACGATGACGCGAACGTTGTCGTCTTCTTTAGCCGCGCTCCACGCGTCGGCGAGCCGCACTGCCACTTCGGGATTGATCGCGTTGCGCGCGTCGGGACGGTTCAGCGTGACGATGGCCACGTGGCCTCTTATTTCGTAGTCAACCAATGCCATGACTGGCTCCTGTAGTTGCTGGGGTGTCCCTCCCCTGGGGCGATCGACTCTACCGGGACGGGCGCGGCGAGACCAGCAAGGACAGGCGCCGTTCGCTTTCGAAACGCCGTAGCACGCCGGTGATCGGGTCGCCGAATTCGAGTACCCGCGCGAGCAACTGCAGCGGCCGTGTGTAGTCGTCGGGTGCCAGCGGTTGCAAGTCCGGATACAGGCGATCGCCGAAGATCGGCGCGCCGAGTCCGGCGAGGTGTACACGCAACTGATGAGTGCGTCCGGTGAACGGGCGCAGCGCATAACGCCAGTGCGTTGCGGTCCGTTCGATGACGTCGACCGTCGTTTCGCTATTCGGCTCGCCAGCCGTTTGCTGCATCCGGAAGAATTCCGGTCCGGCCGCGATCCGGCTGCGGTGAACAAACGGGAACGTCAGATCCGGCAGCCCGGGTGCCAGCGCTTCGTAGATTTTGCGGATGCGCTTTTCACGGACCTGATCGCGGAAGAGCGCCTGATACAACGATCGCGTTTTCGGATTCGGCGACAGCATCACCAGACCCGCCGTCGCGCGATCGATGCGGTGCAGCGGAACGAGATGCGGATTGTCGAGCCGATCGATCAGCCGCGTCAGCAGCGTCTCGCGCACGTAGATTCCGGCCGGCATCACCGGCAGGAAGTGTGGTTTGTCGGCGATCACCAGGTGTTCGTCGCAATGCAGCACGGTGGCTTCGAATGGAATCGGCGCCTCGGCCGTCACTTCGCGGAAGTAGTGCACGCGCATGCCGAACCGGTATGCGCGTTCAGGCTCGATCGAGCGGCCGTCGGCGTCGAGCACCACGCCGCGCGACATGCGGTCGCGCCATTGCTCGCGTGCGATCCGCGGAAAGCGCGCGCACAACGCATCGAGCACGGTCGCCCAGTTGCCGCGCGGCAGATGCACGGTGCTGGCGGGAACGCCGTCGATCGACAGATGCGTGGTCGAAGTCATGCGGACATGGGAACGAAATTTCGTTTGTGTTTCAATGCGCGCCTTCCCACGGCCGCGCTGCCATGCCACAAATCCTCGTTGATAACCTGGAGAAGCGTTTTCGCGTGGCCGTGCGGGACCCCGGCATGTGGGGCGCGGTGCGCGGGCTCGTGAAGCGGCGATATCGCGAAGTGGTCGCGTTGCACGGCGTATCGTTCGGCATCGAAGCGGGCGAGATCGTCGGCTACATCGGTCCCAACGGCGCCGGCAAGTCGACGACGATCAAGATCCTGTCCGGCATCCTCACCCCTTCGGGCGGTCGTTGTACGATCAACGGCCTGGTGCCGTGGCGCGATCGCGTCGCGCACGTCGCGCGGATCGGCGTCGTGTTCGGGCAGCGCACGCAACTGTGGTGGGATCTTCCGGTTGCGGAATCGTTCGATCTGCTGCGCGACATTTACCGCGTCGACACGGCGCGTTTCGTCCGCGCGCGCGAAGAACTCGTCACGCTGCTGAACCTCGAACCGTTGCTCGATGTTCCGGTTCGTCAGTTGAGCCTCGGGCAACGCATGCGCTGCGATCTGGCGGCGTCCCTGTTGCATGAACCGGATATCGTTTTCCTCGACGAGCCGACAATCGGCCTCGACGCAGTGTCGAAACTCGCGATCCGCGATTTCGTGCGGCGTCTGAACGACGATCGCGGTGGTGGGAATGCGCCGGGTGCCGAGGTTCGCC
>JANLUG010000786.1:0-6387 GCA_031363335.1 Gammaproteobacteria bacterium | reverse complement strand
GACGGGCGGTGCCAGCGGCATCGGCCTCGCCACCGCCAAACAAATCGCCGCGCGCGGCGCGCACCTCGTCCTCGTGGACATGCAGGCGTCGGCGCTCGGCCCGGCCGCGCGGGCGGTCGAAGCGGTGGGTAAAGGGCGCGTCGAAACGCGCGTGTGCGACGTCTCGAACCACGCCGCCATGCTGGCCCTGGCCGACGACGTCGTCAAAACCTTCGGCGGCGTGCACATCGTCTTCAACAATGCCGGCGTCGCGGTGGGCGGACCGATCAGCGAAATGAGCCACGACGATTGGCGCTGGATCATCGACGTAGACCTGTGGGGCCCGATCCACGGTGTCGAAGCGTTCCTGCCGCACATGAAGGCGGCAAAAGCCGGCGGCCATATCCTGTTCACGGCGTCGTTCGCGGGGCTGGTGCCGAACGTCGGCCTCGGACCGTATTGCGTCGCCAAATACGGCGTCGTCGCGCTGGCGGAAGTGCTGCATCGCGAACTGCGCGACGACAACATCGGCGTATCAGTGCTGTGCCCGATGCGCGTCGGCACGAACATCGGCTCGTCCGAACGCAATCGCGATACGCGCTACGGCGGCGCCGACTTGTCGCCCAAAGTACCCGATCAAGACGACGCGAACGGCGACCTCGCCGGCGCGGTTCTGAACGTGGACGAGGTCGCCGCGCAGGTCGTTCGCGCCATCGAAGAGAAGCAGCTGTATATCCTGCCGCACGACGAAAGCCGGCCGTTCATCCGGCGCCGCTTCGAGCGGATCGATCGCGCGTTCGAACGATGAAGCTCAATACCGTGAAACCTACACCTGAACGTAGGGTCAAATGCCCGATATGACATCCGACTCCGCAGATAGTCTCGTCGATTTCTGGCTCGATCCGGACATGACGCTGTGGTTCTCGATCCGCTGCCCGAAATGCCGCAGGGTGCACGAGCACGCCGCAGACGACCTGCCAAAGGGGCGTGAGATCCAGTGCAGCTGCGGTGCTACGCTCGAGATCGGCGACACCGACTTCGAACAGGCACAGCGCGATCTGAGAAGCGGCAAGATCGGTTGATCCGGTGATCGAGGCTCACGCCTCGAACATCTTCTCCCCTCGATGCAAGCGTTCCGCGATGATCGCGGTCTGCTGACCCGCGCGTCTTGTCGGGCAGTGCGCCGCGAGGTTGCGCGCGACACCGACGAAAATGTTCTCCGGTTCCGCACCGCTTCCACCGCCGTGCGCCCATGCATGGCACTGGTTCACGCCGGCTTCGAGCACCTGCAGCGAGTGAAAGTCGAGGTCCTCGCGGACGGTTGCGAACGCCAGCATGTCGACCAACCCGGGCAACGGCAGATCGAGCGACACGTAGCGCGACACGATGTCGGCGGCACGTTCGACGTTCGCGCGCTGATCGAGTTCGCGCAACAATTCGCGGCGCAACGCATCGGCCGTGGTCGGCAGGTCGTTGCGGGTAAGACGTTCGCTGGGTAGACGCGCCGCCGGCACATTGAGGTACCGATCCATATATACCGACATCGCGCCGTGGAATAAGCCCCGCACCACATCCGGCGTCGGCGACCGTTTCACCGCCTGATAGGCGCCGTTGCAGTACACGAACGTATGCTGCGGATTGAACCAGTCGGTCACTTCGTTCGACGTGGCGAATCGCGCCAGCCGCAATGCGGCTGCGTAGGCGACCTGTCGCGCCACGAGATGAGCGGGCGCGCCGGAACGCAACGCCTGTTCGAGCGCCGCGATGGTCGCCA
This sequence comes from Gammaproteobacteria bacterium, assembly GCA_031363335.1. Taxonomy (GTDB): domain Bacteria; phylum Pseudomonadota; class Gammaproteobacteria; order Pseudomonadales; family Azotimanducaceae; genus DATJGR01. The sequence goes on along the minus strand of JANLUG010000786.1, from coordinate 4,634 downwards.
GCGGATCCTCACCGAGAATCAGTTGTGTGAGCGCCGCATCGGGGCGCCATTTCGAATCGTCCGCGCGATCGAGCACTTGCGGCAGGCGCGTTTCGAGTTCACGCAACGGCCCCACGAGTTCGACCGGATGGTGCCAGTTGGTACTCTCCTCGCGCCCGCGCGCTTCCGTCAGCCCGGGTATCAACAGCGGCACGAGCTTCGGCGCGTCGTCGGCGCCCAGCAGTTCGATCAGTTCGAATACCTTGTTGCAGCTTTCGAGCTCGTGACCGCCGTTCGCATACAGCCGTTCAGTCGCACCCGTGAAGATCAGCTCCGCGTTGTCTTGCGGCGACAACTCGCGCAATCCGGTCAACGCCGTTCGCTCGGCACCGTCGCGATGCCGCGTCTGCACCCATTGCCGCAGCCACGATTTCAACGTGGCGAGATCGTGGTGCTCCAACAGTGGCTCCCGGGCGCGGCGCGGCGGCGAGCTGCTCGCTTCGTTCGCGATCGCGCGCACCGCGTAGTAGAGGCCTTGATACGCCGTCTCCTTCGACAGATTCGGATACAGCCGCGCGACGCACGCGAGACGGATGAGTCCTTCGGTGACTTCCGTAAGATTCGTCGACGCGAAATCGATCGCGCTGCGCACGATCCGCGCCACAGACGCATCGTCAGAGAGCAGCGCGAGGATACTCTTCGCCTGCACGAGGCCGATGTTCTGTTCCATGCCGCGTTGCAGGCGCGCGCGATGGTGCGCCATATCGAATACGACGCTCGGCTCGCTCTTCACGTAAACCACGCCGTCGTCGATCCACGATTCGTATCGCGGCACGTCGTCGGCCCACAAATCGAACGTGCATCCGGAACGCAGATCGAAGCGCGCCTGGTGCCAATGACAAGTCAGCATGCCGTCGCGCACGCTGCCGCGATCGAGTGGGAAGCCCATGTGCGGGCAGTTGTTCTCCACCGCGTAAACGGCGTCGCCGTCCGCGAATACCGCGATGCGGCGTTGCGCGCCCGTCACCACGACGACGCCTTTCTGTTTGAGTTCGGAATGGCTCGCGACGCGAATCGAGCCGGTTGGACGCGCGCTCATCGGAATTCCCCCTATCATTAATAAAGAAAGACGATACTTTCTTTATTAACCGGGCGCTAATACCATCTAAACATACCGGCCGATCGGGTCAGATCCGAATACACGGCTCAGGCCATCAGCGCCCGCATCAGCAGTGCAATGCCAAGCGCCAATCCGCCGAGATACGTGCCGAGCGCGGCAATGAACCGCGGCGCGTAGCGTCCGTTCAAATCCGGCGCCATGTAGATCGAGATCGGATGCAATACGCGGCAAACGGTGACGGCTACGACGACCCACGTGATCCAGCCGCTCGCGCCGCTGGACAAGAAGTACAGGAACATCACCAGAAAGATCGGCGTGTACTCGGCCGAGTTGCCGTGCGCGCGGATGGCGCGGTTCAACGGTCCTGCGGGTTCGTCTCCCAATCCGAATCCGACTTTGCTGTTAAAGCGAATTCGCGAAACGTTGTTCGCCAACAGAAAGTAGACGATCACCAGGACGGCCGAGCAGAGCAGGTACGCGTTCATATCCGTTCCTTATCGATGTAGGTCTTTGAGGTTCATCGCGCCAGCGGGTTCGGGCGCATCTGCACGTGGCCGACGTACGACTGCGGCACTTCCGAATGCACGATCGGATCGAGACCGTTCGTGAACCACAGGCCGCGCCCCTTCCATCCGCCGTTGGGATTGTCGATGCGGCCGTCGAGGCCGCGCGTGTAGCTGTTCAGCGGATAGGGAATACGAATGATCGTGAACGCTTCGGTCTTTTGATCGAACGCCAGCAACGAATCGGAGCCGGTCCCGTTGATCACGACCACATCCCGGCCGAGCCCGAGCGTGTCGAACTGATCTACGAACAAGTAATAATGGAAGTCGGCACCCTTCTCGTTCTCGGCGCCAGCATCCGTGTGCATCAACGGGCCGGGGCTGCGATACAGCGTCCAGCCTTCGGGACATTGATCGCCGGTACCCCACGTCTGCTTGCACTTCGAGCGGTCGAATTTCGCGAGATGACCGCTGCCGCCGAGCGCGGCCCAGATGACGCCGTTGGAATCGACGTCGACGCCGCGCGGCCCCGAACCCGGCTTCGGCGGCGTGTACGTCTCGAAAACATCGCGCGCCGGGTCATAGCGGACGAGCCGGCCGCGATAGTCGAGCGCACCGCCCGGATCGCCGCCGGGTTGCGCCGTCCACACACTGTGATCCTTCGGATTCGGGATCACGCCGTAGTTGAAGCCGACGAGCGGTGTGTCTTTCTTGCCGTCGCCGTCTGAATCGACGATGAGTTCGGACCAACCCTGCGCCGCTTTCAAAGTCGCAGGCTTCGCGGGATCGTACTTGCTCGGATCGAACCAGCCGAGCACGTGTGAGTCGCCGCTGGTCCACAACACGCCGTCCGCATCGAACTGCAGATGATGCGTGCCGTAGCACGTGTCGATCAGCGTGTACTTCTGTGTTTTCGTGTCGTACCAGCCGAGCTGGCGATGGTGATAGTTCGCAGCGATTGGCGGCGAACCCTTGCAGAACGCAGGCAGGTCGTCGCCCCATTCGCGGCGGATCTGCGTCGTTAGCCAGACGCGGCCGTGCTCGTCGAGCATCGGATTGTGCGGGTTCGCCGGATTCGGGTACTGCCCCTCGAAGCCGGTGATGCCTTTCTCGACGGGGCATCCCAACGAGCCGAAGCCGGCGGGCAACGGCGCCTTCGCGCCGAGCGGTTGATAGGTGAGGTCGCACCATGGGGTAGCGTAACCGCCAACCGTCGGCACCTTCGACGCGCTCGCCGTGTGCTTCACCGGATCGACTGCGAGCACGCGATCGTTGCCGAGATCCACGCCGTAAATCGGCCCGTTCGGATACAGCGATGGATGACGTTTGTCCGTTGCGATCTCGTCATGCGCATAGGTGAACGTATCGCCCCACGCCCATTGCGTGATCACGACGTTGCGTTCGATCCCGTGCGGGCGCGGCGGCGGCGCGGGCACCTCACCGGCCGCGATCCGTTTCGACCAATCGTCGAGCGCATCGAGCAGGTGCGCCCGATTCAAGCCGTCCGCGGTGACGTTCATATAAGTCGCCTTCTTGAAACCGAGGTCGTACGTCGCGCGATTCTTCGAGCGCGTGATCAACGAGCCGACCTGATGGCACAGCTGGCAGCCGAGTTTGAATTGACTCACCCAGCCGGCGTCGTGCCCCGGCGGTTCCAACATCGACAGCCAATAGCTCGCGGGGTAGATCAACGCCGCATCCCGAGGGTTTGCCGCCGCTACGGCTTGCAACGTGACAGACGCGCCGAGCGCGGCCGTGGTCCTTGCCGAATCGGTCAACCCGTAGCCGCGCACCCACACTTGATACTCGGCGGCGGGAAGGTCAGGGATCACGAAACGGCCATCGGCGTCCGTCACGACGATCTTGCGGTAGGGCGTTGGCAACGACGCCGTCTCTGCGATGACCCAGACGCCCGCTTCCCCGGTCGACTTCTCGGAGACAACTCGACCCTCGATGAAATCCGCCGCTGCTGCGGCGTACGCCGCTCCAAGCAGCACGATCAGCAGACATGCAGATCGGAGAGCGCCCTCACCCGCTTCGCTCGTACGTGCCATGATCTCCTCCCCGAGACGCAGCAATGAGCATCGCGATCATGGTCACGCGCAGGTTCGAAGGCAAGGTTGGGCTGGTTACCGGCGGCGCTTCGGGCATCGGCCTCGCGATCAGCCGGCGTCTCGTTGCTGAAGGCGCGTCCGTTGTCGTCGCGGACATCAACGACGCTTCGCTGAAGGCGGTCACGAAGGAGTTGGGCGACGCGATCGCATGCGTCAGCGCCGACGTCCGCGTTGAGGCGCAAGTCGAAGCGATGGTGCGCACGGCCACGCAACGCTTCGGCCACCTCGATCTCGCCTTCAATGTTGCCGGGCTAGGCGGCTTCGGCGAAATCACCGAGCTCGCGGAAGCCGACTGGGATCTCGTCGTCGACGTTTGCCTGAAAGGCGTCTTCCTGTCGGTGAAGCACGAGGCGCGCAGCATGATCGCGCACGGCAACGGCGGCGCGATCGTCAACGTCGCTTCGCTTAACTCGCACGTACCGATGTTCGGCGGCGTTGCGTACTGTTGCGCGAAGGCGGGCGTCGAGATGTTGTCGCGTAATGCCGCGCTCGAGCTCGCCGCGAAACGCATCCGCGTGAACACCGTATCGCCGGGGCTCACCGACACGCCGCTGACCGCCGTGATGCACAACATCGCCGGCGTCGAAGGCGCCTACATGGATCGCATCCCGATGAAACGCTGGGGCACGCCGGAAGATATGGCCGCGGCCGCGCTGTTTCTCGCAAGCGCGGACGCGGGCTACATCACGGGTTCGAATCTGTTCGTCGACGGCGGCTGGGAAACGACCGGCTATCCGAATCTGCAGCCGTTCACGCCGCAACTGGTGCGGTAGTGCGCCGTCCGACGCGCCAGCCCACGAACAAACCGACGAGGACGATCACCGCGCAACCGGCCACGATCGTCGTCACCAGTTTGCCCGCGCCGATCAGCACCATGATCTGATCCAGCGTGCCGGTCTGCCAGAACACCCACTCACC
>JANLUG010000764.1:0-5741 GCA_031363335.1 Gammaproteobacteria bacterium | reverse complement strand
GGCGCGCTTCACCAGCGCCATCGAGAACGGATACGTCGCCTTCAACCACTCCTTCGTTGCCGTCTGATAAACGTCGATCAGTTTCGACGCCAGGTTGTCGTCACCGGCGGAGTCGCGCAGCGCCCACAGCACGACCGGATTCGTTTGGCTGGTAATGAAGTGATTCACGCCATAGAGCCGTGCGAGCCGCTTGGCGGGCAGATCGTCCGCGATCGATCCGTCCACCCACTTGCGCGACGCGACGTACGGCAACCGCTCGCCGCGCGCATTCTTCGCCATCAACGTGACGCCGGGAAACACGCCCGGAATCGCGCACGATGCGAGCACCGCCTCGCGGATGCACACGTTCGGCGACGTCACGGCGTTCAACAGGCGCGAACTCTGGTGCACTTCGCTCGGCGATACCGAAATATTGATCTTGCGTCCGGTGAGCGCGAACGCCTCCTCGAACGTCATGTCGGGTACCTGCGATTCGATTGCTGCCAGCAGATCGCCACGACCGATTTGCTGACGCCCCGCCATCACCTTACCGGTACCGGAACTGATGTCGCCGAACGCGTCGACCAGATTCAACGGCTGCATCGCCGCGCGTAGCGTCGCATCGTCGTGGGTGCCGATGACAGCGGCCACGAACGATCCGGCGCTCGAGCCGGAAATCACGTCGGGTAGCAGACCCTGTTCCAGCAGCGCTTTCGTCACACCGATGTGGAACGGTCCCAGTGCGCCCGCGCCGCTGAGCATCAATGCGGAGCGGCCGAAACACAGGCTCGCACGGCGGAAGATGGCGAGCTTCTCCGTCATCGGTACAACGGCCTCGTCGACCGCTACAGCCTGCTCGATCGCATCCGCCAACTCGAAGATATAATTCGTGATCAGGTCTTTCGTGCCGAACTTCGCACGCGCATACACGGCCGGTCGTCCCATCCCGCCGGTGTTGCCGTGAATACCCTCGCTCAGGTAGTACAACAACGCGAGCGGATCGCCGGTGGATTTGACGGCGCGGATCTCGTCATAGCGGCGGCGGATGACTTTGTAGTCGTAACGGCGGCTGCGGTCGGCGGCGCGCCAGCGATCGGCGCCGGATTTCGCATCCTGTGCGAGCGCCGCGGCTTTCCATGATTCATAGCTATCGACCGCGCGCTTCTCACGCGGTACATCGGCGGCGTGGCTCACTCCCGCTGCGGCATTCATCGGCATTCCCCTTACACCCTTTGCCAACGAGCAGCAGTTTCCGTGCCAGCCGCCAAACGGTGCCTGGCACCGGGCGTTGTCTTGTTCGCCAAACGGTGCCTGGCACCGGGCGTTGACTTGTTTGCCGATGGTGCCTGGCACCGGGCGTTGACTTAATCGCGCCAGAGGATCGAGGCGTCCACCGTGTTGACGTCACGCAGGCCGCAGAAGGCCATCGTCAGGTCGAGTTCGTTCGCGATGATCTGCAGGCTTTTCGTCACGCCCGCTTCGCCCATCGCGCCGAGTCCGTAAACATACGCGCGACCGATCAGCGTGCCTTTCGCGCCGAGCGCGAGTGCGCGGATGACGTCCTGGCCCGAGCGGATGCCGCCGTCGAGCCACACTTCGATTTCGCTGCCCACCGCTGCGACGATGGCGGGTAGCGCGCGAATACTCGACGGCGCGCCGTCGAGTTGCCGGCCACCGTGGTTCGACACGATCAGCGCGTCGGCGCCGCTGCGTACAGCGAGCTTCGCATCCTCCGGATCCATGATGCCTTTCAAAACCAACTTGCCGCCCCAGCGATCCTTGATCCACGCCACGTCGTCCCAGCTCAACGTCGGATCGAACTGCTGCGCGGTCCATCCCGAGAGCGAACTCATGTCGCCGATGCCGGTAACGTGCCCGACGATGTTGCCGAACTGGCGCCTTCGCGTATGCAGCATCCCCCAACACCAGCGCGGCTTAGTGACGAGGTTGGCGATGTTCGCGAGCGTCGGCTTCGGCGGCGTCGAGAGGCCGTTCTTCAGATCCTTGTGGCGCTGGCCGAGGATCTGCAGGTCGAGCGTCAGCACCAGTGCCGAACACCCGGCCGCCTTCGCGCGATCGATCAGCCGGCCGATGAAATCGCGATCGCGCATCACGTACAGCTGGAACCAGAACGGCCGCGACGTGTTCGCCGCAACGTCTTCGATCGATGCGATGCTCATCGTAGAGAGAATGAACGGCACGCCGAATTTCTCGGCGGCGCGCGCCGCGAGTATTTCGCCGTCCGCGTGCTGCATACCCGTGAGTCCGACCGGCGCAAGCGCCACCGGCATCGACACGTTCTCACCGATCATCTGCGTCGCGAGCGTGCGCCGGTCCATGTTCACCGCAACGCGTTGCCGCAGCTTGATCGATGCGAAATCAGCCACATTCGAGCGGTACGTCGACTCGGTCCACGAGCCCGAGTCGGCGTAGTCGTAGAACATGCGCGGCACGCGTCGCTTCGCGAGAACGCGCAAATCCTCGATGCACGTGATCACCGGCACGATTGCGCCGGCCTAAGCGTCGCGCAACGCGGCTTGCGCCGCCGCCAACCGGGCAATCGGCACGCGTGGCGGCGAACAACTCACGTAGTCGAGCCCCGCGCGATGACAGAACCCGATCGACGCAGGATCTCCGGCATGCTCGCCGCAGATGCCGAGCTTGATCTTCGGTCGCGTCGAGCGACCGCGCTCCACCGCAGTCGTTATCAAACGGCCGACGCCTTGCTCGTCGATACTCGCGAACGGATTGTGTTGATAGATTTCCTTCTGCCGATACGTTTCGAAGAACGATCCCATGTCGTCGCGGCTCAAGCCGAGCGTTGTCTGCGTCAGGTCGTTCGTGCCGAAGCTGAAGAACTCGGCCACATCCGCCAACTCATCGGCCGTGATCGCCGCACGCGGCACCTCGATCATCGTGCCGACGAGGTAGTCGAGCTTGATACCGGTTCGTTCGATCACCTCGCGCGCCACGCGGTGCACGATCTCAACCTGGTCGGCGAGCTCGGCTTTGAAACCGACGAGCGGAATCATGATCTCCGGCTTCACCACGACGGGATGCTTTGCCGTCATCACCTGCGCGGCTGCCTCGAAGATCGCGCGCGCCTGCATCTCGGTAATTTCCGGATACAGGATGCCGAGCCTGCAGCCGCGGCAACCGAGCATCGGGTTCTCTTCGTGCAGCGCGCGAATGCGGTCGAGGATGAACTCCGCCGTTACGCCGAGTTTGATCGCGAGCTTGCGGCGCACACCGTCGTCGTGCGGCAGGAATTCGTGCAGCGGCGGGTCGAGCAGACGGATCGTCACCGGGCGACCGTCCATCGCTTTGAACAGACCGGCGAAATCCTTTTTCTGAAACGGCAGCAGCATCTTCAACGCGGCGCGGCGCTGTACTTCGTCAGCGGCGAGAATCATCTGCCGCATGTAGTCGATGCGATCGCCTTCGAAAAACATGTGTTCGGTGCGACACAGGCCGATGCCTTCTGCACCATACGTCACCGCCTGTTGCGCCATCTCCGGCGTGTCGGCGTTCGTTCTGATCGCAAGCCTTCGATGTTTGTCGGCCCACGTCATCACCGTTTCGAACAGTCGATACGTGTAGCTCTGCGACGGCTTCAGGCTGCCGCTCAGCACGCGCTTCACTTCGGAATCCGCGCTGTCGATCGGCCCGGCGTAGATCTCGCCGGTGGACCCGTCGAGCGAGATGTAGTCACCCTCCTTCAGCACGACGCCGCCCGCGGTCAGGGTTTTCTTTTCGTAGTTGATCGCGACGTTGGTCGCACCGCAGACGCAAACCTTGCCGAGTTGGCGCGCAACGAGCGCGGCGTGCGATGAGACGCCGCCGCGCGAGGTGAGAATGCCCTGCGAATAAAGCATGCCCTTCAAATCGTCCGGCGATGTCTCCACCCGGCACAGCACCACACGGTTGCCGCGTTTCGATTCCTGTTCGGCGGCGGTCGCCGTGAACACGATGAGGCCCGATGCCGCGCCGGGACCGGCGGGTAGCCCTTGTCCGATCACGCGCGCCGCCTTCTGCGCACGCGGATCGAATACGGGTACCAGCAACGAATCGATCGACTCCGCAGGGATCTTCAACAACGCCGTGCGCTGATCCATCAGTTTTTCTTCGGTCATCTCCACCGCGATGCGGATCGCCGCCACGCCGGTGCGTTTGCCGTTGCGCGTCTGCAGGATGAACAGCTTGCGGTTCTCGATCGTGAATTCGAGATCCTGCATGTCGCGGAAATGCTGCTCGAGCTTCGCCCGCACCCGCTGCAACTCCTTGTAGCTCTCGGGCATCTCGGTCGCCATCTCGGCGATCTGCTTCGGCGTGCGCACGCCGGCCACCACGTCTTCGCCTTGCGCGTTGACGAGGTACTCGCCGTAGATGACCTTCTCGCCATTCGCCGGATCGCGCGTGAACGCAACCCCGGTCGCGCTGTCGTCGCCGAGGTTGCCGAACACCATCGCCTGCACGTTGACGGCGGTGCCCCACTCGGTCGGGATGCTGTAGCGCTGGCGGTAGATGATCGCGCGTTCGTTCTTCCATGAACCGAACACCGCGCCGATCGCGCCCCACAACTGCTCGTAGACGTTCTGCGGGAATTCCTTGTGCTTGCGCGACTTGATGAGGCGCTTGTAGCGCTTCACGAGTTCCTTGAGATCGTCCGCGGTGAGTTCGGTGTCCTGCGTCTTGTGCAGTTCGTGTTTCAAACCATCCATCAGCGCGTCGAACGGGTCGTGCGACTCTTGCGTTGCGGCCGTCACGCTCATCACCACGCCGCCGTACATCTGAATGAAGCGGCGATAACAATCGTATGCGAAGCGGGGATTGGCGGTCCGTGCCGCAAGACCTTCCACGGTCTCGTCGTTCAGACCGAGGTTCAGAATCGTATCCATCATGCCGGGCATCGATTCGCGTGCGCCGGAGCGCACCGACAGCAACAACGGATTGTCGCGACTGCCGAAGCCCTTGCCCTGCTGTGCTTCGACGTCGGCGATGGCTGCTTCGACATCGGCCGTCAGTCGTTCGGGATAGCGACGCTGGTTGTCGTAGAAGTAGCTGCAGACGTCGGTGCTGATCGTGAAACCGGGCGGCACCGGTAAACCGATCGATGCCATCTCGGCCAGATTCGCGCCTTTGCCGCCGAGCAGATCGCGCATCGCGCTTCCGCCGTCGGTTTTCCTGCCGAAGGCATACACGTACTGGAACTCTTTCTTCGTCTTCGGTCGCGCCTTGCTCTTGGCCGTGTTCTTCGTTTTTTTGACTGGCATGCTCACTCGATTTTTGTTGCGACGATTCTTGTTGCGACGGCTTGTTGCGATCATGGTGAATGCGGCGCGCGGATGGGCGCCTAGCATGTGCCGCCGACATCGCCATTCCTCCCGCCACGGGTGAGTTATACACGAGTCGGTCGACGACGCAGAAGCTTGACCTGATAATGCGTGAATGCCGATACGAACGATCATCGAAAAACACAACGGCCTCATTCAGACCACGGCGTCCGGGCGCGTCTCGGGCGACGAACTGGTCGACTACTACAAACGTCTGCGCAACCACCCCGACTTCAAACGTAGCCTGAACGAGATCTTCGACGTCACCGAGGTCGAGGCCATCGACGTGACCGCCGACGACATCCGCCGTCTGTCTGCCGCCACCGAGGAGTACACGAGCCTGGGCCCACCGGTGAAAGTCGCGATCGTCGCACCCGGCGATCTCGAGTTCGGCATGTCGCGGATGTACGAGCTGCTGCAGGTGCGCTC
>JANLUG010000729.1:0-1768 GCA_031363335.1 Gammaproteobacteria bacterium | reverse complement strand
GCGAGCACAACGACACGTAGAGATCCGCCGCGAGCAGTTCGTTCACCGCCGGCGGCAGTTTCAGGCCGGGTGTTGCGGTGATGCTCGGATCGACGGCTTGTGATTGATACGCGCCCATCAACGAACCGCCCCCGGAGTTGCCGAGAATCACCACGCGCTCGACGCCGGCTTGTTCCTTCAGCCAGCGCACACCGACGCCGATGTCGATCAACGCGTGTTCGAGCAGGAAGAATGCTTCGTTACCCCGAAAGCGCGTATTCCAGCCGAGAAAACCGAAGCCGCGTCGCGCCATGTATTCGCCGAGGTAGTGCTCGCTGAAGTCGACGTTGTAGTGCGTCGCGATGAATGCGGTCGTCGGTCGTTTTTCCTTAGGACAGTGGTTCAAACCCGGACACGGATGAAAGCCGGCCCCGTTGCGCGGGGCTGTGGGTGACACGAGCGATACGAATTCGCGTTCGATGGTCTGCATGATTGCGCCCCTCGCTTCTCAAAAAAAGCTAAATGTTCAGTTCGGCGCGGACGATGTCGCGTCCGAGCACCATGTTGCGCAGCTTGCCGTACGCGACGTCGCGCGGCAGATACTTCATGCCGCAATCGGGCGCCACGACGAGCCGCTCCGGCGGCAGATGTTCGAGCGCACTGCGGATACGCTGTGCAATCAGCTCTGGCGTTTCGATCGCAACGTCGCGCAGGTCGAGTACGCCGACGTGAATCCGTTTCGACGGCAGCAGCCGCAGCAGTTCCATATCGACGCGCGGTTGCGCACACTCGAGCGAAATGTCGTCTGCACTGCACGCATCGAGCTCTTCGCAGAACGCATAGCCCTTCGGTTTGTTTGCCACGTGTTTGCCGTAACCGAAGCAGACGTGCAGCGCGGTGGTGCCGGTGGCGCCGCGCAATGCACGGTTGATCGCCTCCACGGCGTATTCGCGGGCCGCTTCCGGACGCGCCTGCACATAAGGTTCATCGAGTTGCACGATGTCGACGCCGGCTGCGAACAGATCGCGCATTTCCTCGTTGACCGCATCCGCATAGGCCATCGCTAGGTCGCCGGCTTCCTTGTAGTGCTCGTTCTGCGCCTGCTGCGTCATCGTGAACGGCCCCGGCAGCGTCACCTTGATCGGTGAGTCGGTGTGCGCCTTCAGGAACGCGATCAGCGGCGCTTCGACCGCGTGACGACGCCGCACCGGTCCCGTGATGCGCGGCACCGGCACCGCGCGGCCGGTGCGATCCTGCGCTTCGCCGGGATGATCCAGATCGACGCCGGTCAGCGCGTTCGCAAATCGATTCGAATAACTTTCGCGGCGCATCTCGCCGTCGGTGACGACATCGACGCCGGCACGGTGCTGATCGAACAGCGCGAGCAGCGTCGCGTCGTTCTGTGCTTCGTTCAGATGCGACGGTTCGACGCGCCAGAGTTCCAGCGCTCGCACGCGTGCGGGTAACCGCTCGTCGAGACGTTTGCGGTCGATCAGCCAGTCCGGCTGCGCATAACTGCCAACGAGCATCACGGGGAGCAATCGGTTCAACGTGCGGCCTCCGTACTGGTGTTGAGATTCTCACGCATCTGGATTGCGACGCGCAGGAAGGTATCGAGATCGCGCGCGGGAATGCCCTGCGTGGCAATTGCGTTCACCTGCGCGGCATAGTGCTCGAGCTTCGGCTTCAGGCGCCTCGCCTTGGCCGTTAGGAAGACGTTGATGCGGCGTCGGTCCGATGTATCGCGGCGTTTGCGGACGAGCCCGGCGCCTTGCATCGATTCGAGCAT
>JANLUG010000727.1:0-8673 GCA_031363335.1 Gammaproteobacteria bacterium | reverse complement strand
CCTTACGTCCAATCCATGGCCGATCGCGTCGCGCAGATCGACGATGAACGCTGATAGCCCTTCCGTCTTGCGCGCCACCTTGTCGCGCGGTGTGGTGCGAGCGAGCACCAGCATCAGATCGGAATGCTCGACTCGACTGATCCATACCTTCTGTCCGTTGATCAGGTAATGATCGCCAGCCCGCGTCGCGGTCGTCTTCAGGCTGGTCGTGTCGGTGCCGGTGGTCGGCTCGGTAACGCCGAAGCTCTGCAATCGCAGTTCGCCCGACGCGATCTTCGGCAGATATGTGCGCTTTTGCGTTTCGGAGCCATGCCGCAGGATCGAACCCATCACGTACATCTGCGCGTGGCACGCACCCGCATGCGCTCCAGCCCGACTGATCTCTTCCATGATCGCGGCCGCTTCGAGCACACCCAACCCGGCGCCGCCGTATATCTCCGGAATGAGTGCGGTGAGAAACCCGGCGTGCGTCAGTTCGCGAACGAACTCGGTCGGGTAGTCATGCGTCGCATCGAGTTTGAGCCAGTAGTCTTCACCGTAACGCGCGCACAGCGCTTTCACCGATGCACGAATCTCAACGATCTGCGCATCGCGCGCCGCCGTATCCACGCTCATTTCTTCTCCCACTGATAGCGGCGGAGTATTCTGCGCCGTCCGGCAATTCAATCACGATCGCAGGGTTACACAACCCTCAAAACAGCGGGTACGCAGATGACACTTTCGTTGGGCGCCCACGTCGGGCAGCAGAACATGACGATGAACGAAATGCGCGCAGTGTGGCGCAAATTGGATCGCGCCCGCTTCGACTGGATCTCCGCATGGGACCATTTCTACGAAGCGCCTCCGGCCGGCGGCACCCAACCGCACTTCGAGGCACTTGCAACGCTCGGCGCGCTGGCCGCAGAGACGACGCACGCCCGCATCGGCTGTCTCGTGTTCTACGTCGGCTATCGCAATCCTGCGTTGCTGGCGAAGGCCGCGACGACGCTCGATCACATCAGCAGCGGCCGCTTCGAACTCGGCATCGGCGCCGGCTGGCATTTCTGGGAAGCAAAAGCGTATGGCTACGAATTTCCCGAACTCAAACAGCGGCTCGACATGCTGGATGAAGCCGCGACGATCATTCGCAGCATGCTGACCGAGGAGCGGACGACGTTTAACGGCAAACACTTCAGAGTCGAAGACGCATCGTGCCTGCCGCGCCCGGTGCAGCTACACCTGCCGATCTGGATCGGCGGCGTCGGTGAAAAACGCACACTGCGGCTCGTCGCGAAGCATGCGGACGGCTGGAACGCCGCCTACATTCCGCCGCCGGAATTTGCGCGACTGAGCGGAGTACTCGACGGCTGGTGCGAACGCGCGGGCCGTGATCCGAAACAAGTGCGACGCGCCGTCAATCTCGGGTTCAGCCTCGCGACGGACACAAAGGGCGTCGCCGCGGAAGCGGAACGATTGAAAAAAGATTGGGGTGCCGCGGCGCCCCGCATCACTAACGGCGCGTTGCTCGGTACGCCGGCACAAGCTACCGACCGCATTCTCGAATATGTAGCCGCCGGGGCGACCGAGGTGAACATCGCGCTGCGTGCACCGTGGAATGCAGACGCGTTGGATGCGTACATCGAGGAAGTAATCCCGCGCGTCCGCGCAGCGACCAAATAGCGTCAGCGTCTCTGCGCCAACGCGTCCGCGAAGGCGAGCACCCGTTCGGCCTCGGCCGCGTGCAGGTTCTCCACGAGCCGACCGTTGAGAACGGCCACACCTTTGCCGGCGCGTTGGGCATCGGCCCACGCCGCAACGATCAACCGCGCCTGATCGATCTCGTCAGCGCTGGGGCCGAACACCGCATTGGCAATGTCGACCTGCGTAGGATGGATCAACGTCTTGCCGTCGAAACCGAGATCGCGCCCCTGCTTGCACGCGCGCTCGAAGCTCTCCGTATCGCGAAAATCGAGATGCACACCATCGAGCACGACACTGTCGTACGCGCGGCTGGCCAGCACGCATCGGGCAAGTGCAGGCAGCAATGCTTCACGAGCGTCGGTATGGCGCGCGCGTAACTCCTTGACCAGGTCGCTGGTGCCCATCACGACCACTTCGATGCGCGGGTTGCCGGCGAGGATCTGTTCTATGCCGAGCACACCGCGCGGTGTTTCGATCATCACCCATAGCGGCAATGCCGCGGCGCGTGCGCCGACCAACCCTTGCTCATACGCACATACCTGCTCTAACGATTCCACCTTCGGCAGCAGCACCGCGTCGACCGCCAGCTCGGATGCCGCCGCCAAGTCACCCGCCACCCACGGCGTATCGATGCCGTTCACGCGCAGCACGAGTTCGCGATGCCCGTAGCCGCCTCCACGAACGGCCGCAGCCACTTGTGTTCGCGCCGTCTCCTTCGCGTCCGGTGCAACTGCGTCTTCCAGATCGAAGATGATCGTGTCGCAATCGATCTCGCGCGCCTTCTCCATCGCGCGCGCGTTGGCGCCCGGCATGTACAGCACGGATCGTCGGGGTCGCAGCCGTTTCGGTGGGCTATTCATTGGTCGCCGCGTTTGTCCTGGTAGGGCGCGGGTGCGCCGCGCTCTTTCATCCTGTCGAGCGCCTGCGCGCGTTGCTGAGGCGACAACTCGCGGAATCGTTCGCGCAAGTGTCGTTGTTGCTCGGGCGGCAGCTTGCGGAAATTCTGCATGCGCGTGCGCAGCTTCTGCTGTTGTTCGGGCGAAAGGCTCTTGAACTGCTCGAATCGTTTCGACAACTCGGCGCGCCGTTCGGGAGGTAACGACTGCCAGCGCTTGAACCGCTTCTGAACCGTTGCGCGCGATTCGGGGTCCATCGTCGACCAACGCTCCGCGCCGGAGGCGAGTCGCTGCTGCTGGTCGCCGGTGAGGCCGGACCATTGCGACTGGTACTTCGACAATACCTCACGCTGCGCGTCGGATAACTCCTCCCATGCAACCGCATACGCCGCGCTGCTCAACACCAGCAGGCCGCCTACCGCGGCCGCGACTCTGATCCACCTTCCGATGATCATCCGTTCACCTTTCCACCTCGCCGACGTCGTCTTCCAGAACGATCGGCGGATCGCGCTCGTCTGCCACGCCTTTCATGTCGTCCGGACCGACCCAGCGGCCCTGTTCCTGCACGAGGTTGCCGAGATACTCCAACAACTCGATATCGGGACTTTGCTCGCCGGCGTTTGCAGGTTCGGCCGCAGGCGCCTGACCGCCCACCAGCATGCCCAGCCCGAACCAGACGGCACCGGCACTACCCCGCATCGACGTTGTCTGTATCCAGCCACGCAACGAACTCCAGATCCATCAACAGATCCATGTCCTCGACGGTCGCGATCTGCATGTCGTCGTCGAGCGACGGCGCGTTGTTGTTGTCGATCGCAACCACCAGACCGACCGTCAACAGCGTCGTTGCCAGAGCACCCACGGGCACCCAGGCGGCGGGTGCGCGACGGATCGGCACATCGACCGACGCCACCGCGCGGCGCCGGGCCGTTGCGAGGCGTTCGACCAGACCGGGCGCCAGCGCCTGCGCGTTGAGCACCGCGCGCGCCTGACTAACGAACTCATCGTCGCTGCGTCGGTCGTCGCCGCTCATGGCCAGTCATCCTCCAGTCGTTCGCGCAGGGTGTGCACGGCACGCGAGTAATGCGTCTTCACGCTGCCTTCGGAGCATCGCATAGCCCGGGCGGTCGCCGCCACATCGAGCCCTTCCCACGCGCGCAACAGGAATGCTTCGCGCTGCCGAGTGGGCAATGCCGCGACCGCACCTTCGAGGCGAACTGTGGCGACATCCAGCTGCGTTCGAAACTCCGGTTCGACACCGCGGCCGTCGCTGACGAGATCGATCGGATTCGTATCGTCGTCGCCGTCCCGCGGCGTGAACAGCGCGAAGATGCCTCGCTGCACCGTTCGCCGCCGATGGAAATCGGTGATTCGGTTGCGAAGAATCCGGAAGAACAACGGCGGCCACTCGGCCTCCGGCTTCGTCGCGTATTTGCGTGCCAGGGTCAGCATTGCGTCCTGCACGATATCCATCGCCTCGTCGACATCCGATACCGCGTAGCGCGCCATCCGAAACGCGCGTTGTTCCACTCCCGCGAGGTATCTGTTCAATGCCGCGGCATTGCTCATTGAGGAAGCCTGTTTGCATCGGGGCTGCCTGGAGGCACACCCCGAGGCCACGTTGTCGGATCATGGCGTTGTGAACTCGAAGCTCGCCCGAGGCGTCACCAACGCAAGCGCGGTCGCATTGTAGCGCCCGATCGCGTTGATCTGGACGAGCCGATTGCCCGCGGCGAGTTGATCCGTCAATTCCGGCGTCAGTCCGGCGAAGTCTCGAAACAGGTGCACTTCATTCGTACCGCGCACCGTGACCATGTAGATGCCGCGCACGTCCGTCGGCGCCGTCAGCGCGATGTGATCGCGGTCGCCGAACGCATCGCGCGGGATGCCGAGCAGGTCCAGCGTGTGACGCGCGTCGGTCAGATCGACGTCGATCAGATCCTGCGCGACGGTAACGAACGGATCGGGCGTACCACCGTCCCGGCGCCAGCTCGCCCAGAACCAGGCGCCGACCGAATCGGTATCCACATCGATCACCGTCCGCGCATCGAAAGCAGGCGGCGCGGCGCCGAACGCATGCACAATTCCACGCACCTTCACTAGATCGTTGGAACCAACGCCCGCGAGCGACAAGGTCGATGTGTCGATGGAGTAATGGGTCGGGTCCGCATCCATCGCGTCGCCGGTTCCGGTGCCGCTGAAATCGAAAGCGCCTGGGCGTAGCCCGCCGAGCTCGACGAGATTGACCGCCAGCGGATCGAGTTGCACGACGTTGCCGGTCAGCCGGGTGATATCCATGCGCACGCGGCCGGCCGTGGCATCGAGCGTCGATGTATTGCTCATCTGTCCGAAGGCGACAATGCGCTGGCCGACCGAAATCGAATCCTTGTTGAGCGTCATCGTGTCCGCATCGAGCGCGGTTACGCGCGTGTCTTCGCCAACCAGCACCGTGAAAGATCCGCGGAAGCCATGCGTGCCGTCGGCAAAGTCGAAGTTGACGCCCTTCACCGTCAGCGTGTCGCCGCTGCGCGCGGTGACTACGCCGTTCAGCACGTCACCGTTCGCCCACGGCACACTGGTGCCTGCCAGCACGGTCGATGCCGTCAACGTGCGATTCGCGACGGCGCCTTTCGCAACGACGGGCGAACCCGCCGCAAGCGCTGCCACTGCCGTCAGGCCATCCGCGCCGACAAGCGCCGCGCCGTTCACTTCGAAGCGCGTCTGATCGTCGGTGGCAAACGTCACCTCACCAAACTCGCCTTGTCGCAGATGGAACGGCCGCACCTTCAACGTGATGCTGTTCGCCGCGTCGTCCACAGACGCCAGCACCCCGCGTACGCGATGCTCGCGGTCTTGCTCGAGTTGCGGAATGACCGACAAGAACGGCTGCACCGTCACCTTCGCCGGACTCGCCGTCAGATCAACGGTATTCGATGCGTCGAGGTCGAAGTCGAGCGTCACCGAAGCAGGAATTCCCCGTACGATGCGCACCGGTTCGGTATCCGGCAGTTCGATCGCCACCGACAAAGTTGTGAGCGCCCGACCATCGGCATCGACCGGCACGACCGGCACCGCGGCGCCGCTGTCGTTCTGCACGACGATCTGCGCGTTCGTGAAATCGAGGTTCATGACCGCGCGGGTATAAGTTCCGGCGGGGATGGTCGCGACGGTGAAGAATTCGGTGAGATCGGCGACTTCCGCGAAATCGATCCGGGTCGTCAGCGGAACGGTCTCTACCACGTCGCCGTTTGCACGCTCGAGGCGCAACGAAGTCACATCCACCGCGTAGCTCAGAAAGTCGCCGGCGGCGTCGCGCATGGCGACCGTGAGCTGGCCGTTTTCCGAACCGGACACCGGCGCCGCGGAAGAGCCTCCCGAGCCACCGCCGCAGCCTTGCAATAACAACGCCGCCACCCATGCCGCGAGGCTCACGACGGCGCGCCAGCGCAGCGTGTTGCGGGCGGAACGGGAGCCTAATCGGATTTCGCGATTCATAACGCTCTCCACGAGCAGTTGCACATCAGGCTCTTCAACGGTCGAGCGGCCGATGCGTTGACTCGTGGATTCGAAAAGGCGCGCTGTTCTTTTACCCGATCCGGGCCGACTGACCGCCATCCACCGCGAGGCAGACCCCGGTGATGAAGCGCGCCTCATCGCTGGCCAGGAACAGCGCGGCGTTCGCAACGTCCCAGCCCGTGCCCATCGTTTTGCCCAGCGGGACCTGCGAGTCGCGCTGCGCAATCAGCTCTTCCCGGTTGCGCCCCGCGGCCACGTAGCCTTCGATGGCCATCGGCGTATTCATCAGACCCGGCATGATTACGTTCGCGCGGATGTTGAACTCGCCGTTGCCGATCGCCAACGACTGTGTGAAGGCGTTCACGGCGGCCTTTGAGGTCTTGTACGCAACGATGCCGACGGAACACACCGCCGCGATCGACGAGATATTGATGATCACGCCGCTGCGCTGCGCGCGCATCACCGGCAGCACGTGCTTGCAGGTGAACATCACGCTCTTCACGTTGGTCGTGTGGATGCGGTCCCAGACCTCTTCCGTCATGCCGGTGGGACCACGATCGCCCGCGCCGATGCCGACATTGTTGTGCAACACGTCGATGCGACCGAACAGTTTCGAACAGGCGTCGACCATTGCCACGCATGCCGCTTCGGAAGTGACGTCTGCTTCATGTGCAACGCCGTTGCCGCCTTCTTGGAGGACCATTGCGAGCGTTTCTTCGGCCGATTTCAGACGACGATCGACCAGAAAGACCGACGCGCCCTCTTGCGCGAACCGCAACGCGGTAGCGCGTCCATTGCCGATGGTGGCACCCGGCGTCTGTCCGGCGCCGACGATCAACGCGACCTTTCCCTCGAGACGTCCGGCCACTGTCATCCCCTCAAATGTCGAAGCCCGGCAGCCCCGGGTCCGCTTGAACGCCGAAACTGTTCAGTGCCATCGATACCAGGTTGTACTGGCCGATCGTGAAGACGATGTCCATCAGCTGCTGCGTGTTGAAGTGTTTAGCGAGTCCCTTCCACGTCGCGTCGCTGACATGCGCATCGGCATGCAATTCGTCGGTTGCTTTCAGCAGCAGGCGATCCGCTTCGCTCCACCCCTTCGCGTCGGGGCCGACTTTGATGCGGCGGATCTCGTCGTCCGTCATCTTCGCGCGCTGCGCGATCAAAACGTGTTGACCCCACTCGTAGCCGGAGCGGCACAGATAACCGATGCGCAGGATGATCAGTTCACGCTCGCGTACCGGAATCGTCGACTTCCCGAGGATGTGATTCGCGAACACCATCCAACGTTTCATCAGCTCCGAGTGATTCGCCATCGTCTTGAAGATATTGAACGGCTCGCCTTCGAAGCGCCCCATGAGTTCCTTCGCGGTGGCATCCCACTGGTCGGCGGGCAATGGTGCGACGCGAGGTTCGGATACGCGCATGAGGAGGACTCCGTCCTGGTCTGATGAGGGTCCGGTACTATATCACCCGACTTCCACCCGCTCGCCTGCGTCCCCAAGGAGCACCGCCATGACCGTTCGATTCGACACCGACGCGCGCTGCGCGATCATCACGATAGACCGACCGCAGGTCCGCAACGCGGTCGATGGCCCCACGTCACGACTGCTCGCCGATGCATTCCGACGCTTCGACGCAGACGATCAACTCGACGTCGCAATTCTCACCGGTGCCGGCAATACGTTCTGCGCGGGCGCCGATCTGAAAGCCGTATCAACGGGCGACGGCAATCGCGTTGGACTCGACGGCGACGGGCCCATGGGGCCGACCCGGATGCTGCTCGGCAAGCCGGTGGTCGCGGCGATCGAAGGTCACGCCGTCGCGGGTGGGCTCGAACTGGCGCTGTGGTGCGACATGCGGGTGGCCGCACGCGACGCGGTCTTCGGCGTGTATTGCCGCCGATGGGGCGTGCCGTTGATCGATGGCGGCACCATCAGGCTGCCGCGGCTGATCGGGCACAGCCACGCGCTCGATCTGATCCTCACGGGTCGCGGTGTGTCGGGCGACGAAGCAAAATCCATGGGGCTCGCGAATCGTCTGACGGAGCCCGGCCAGGCGCTAGTGGGTGCGTTGGAGCTGGCGCACGGCCTCAGTCGTTTTCCGCAACGTTGCCTGCGCAGCGACCGGACTTCCTCGTACCGCCAGTGGGCGCTCGACCTCGACGGCGCGTTGCGCGAGGAGACGTGGCTCGGCCGCGAAGTCATCCGCTCGGGTGAAACGCAGGCGGGCGCAAGCCGATTCGCCGCGGGCGCGGGGCGACACGGCGACTTCTCCAAAATCTGAGCAGACGACCCGTGTAAGGTCGCGCCCTGCGACCGCGCGACCGCTTTTGTCGAACTCGACGCCGGTCGCACGTCTTAGTAACGACACAACGACACCGAGACCAACAACGATGCAATACGCACTGCTGATCTACGAGACATCCGAGGCATTTGCCGGTCGCAAAGACCCGAACGAGAACGAGCCGAAACTGGCCGCCTGGCGCATATATCACCGCTCGCTGGTCGAAGCCGGCGTATACGTCGCCGGCGATCCGCTGCATGTGCCGGAGATGGGCACCACCGTGCGAGTGAAGAAC
>JANLUG010000709.1:0-1551 GCA_031363335.1 Gammaproteobacteria bacterium | reverse complement strand
GGCGCCGAAGACAAGACCATCGATGTGCCGTTCGGTCCGCAGAAGATTCAGATGAAGGGCATCGATTACCTGCAAGGACTCGTTGTGCCGAACTACTATTTCCACCTCACCGCGGCTTACACGATCCTGCGCCACAACGGGCTCGAGGTCGGTAAGCGCGATTTTCTCGGCATGCGCTGAAGGGGAAGAAAATGGGTCGTCTGCAGAACAAAGTTGCGGTAATTACCGGCGGCGCGAGCGGCATGGGCCGCGCAACGGTGCTGCGATTTCTCGCCGAAGGTGCGAAGGTCGTCATTGCCGATTTCAACGCGGTCACCGGTGAAGATACGGTGGCCGAGGCCGCGCGCGACGGTTACCGCGACGCGGTGCGTTTCATCCGCACCGACGTGGCGAAAGAGGCCGATATCGAAGCGATGATCCGCTGCGCGCGCGATGCGTTCGGCGGGGTCGACATCGTCTTCAACAATGCCGGTGTCGGCGGTGCGATCGGCCCGCTCACCGAAACGACCGTGGCCGATTGGGACTACACGTTCGACGTGCTCGCGAAAGGCGTTTTTCTCGGCATCAAACACGCTGCGCGCGTAATGCGCGAGCAAGGCCGCGGCGGCTCGATCATCAACACGGCATCGATCGCGGGCCTGAGCGGCGATGGCGGGCCGATGGTGTATTCGGCGGCGAAAGCGGCGGTGATCAGCCTCAGCCAGTCCGCCGCGGTCGAACTCGGCGCTGATCGGATTCGCGTCAACGCGATCTGCCCCGGCTTCATCGTTACGCCGCTCGCGCAGGGCGCCAACCGCGATGCCACGCAAGCAGCGTTCGCGAAGTCGCAGCCGTGGCCCGACTACGGCCGCGGTGAGCACATCGCCGGTGCCGCGCTGTTCCTCGCGAGCGACGATTCAGAGTTCGTCAGCGGCGAAGCGTTGATCGTCGATGGCGGTTTAACGGCGGCGGGTCCGGAGCTGTCGAAAAAATTTCCGCGCTCGTCGGCGCGCACGGCGAAAGTGTCCGGCATCACGAAGGGCAGCACCGGCGAAGCGCCGGAACTGCGACGGCGGTAGTTCAGGAAACGACACTCGATGGAATTCAAGGATTACTACACGATCATGGGCGTGGCGCGCGACGCGACGCAGGACGAGATCAAGCGCGCGTACCGCAAACTCGCGCGCAAATATCACCCGGACGTGAGCAAAGAGAAGGACGCCGAGGCGAAGTTCAAGGAAGTCGGCGAGGCGTACGAAGTACTAAAAGATGCCGAGAAACGCGCCGCGTACGACCAACTCGGGGCGAACTGGAAACAGGGCCAGGATTTCCGTCCGCCGCCGGACTGGAACACCGGTTTCGAGTTCGAAGGCAGCAGTTTCACCGGCGGCGATTCGTCCGAGTTCAGCGATTTCTTCGAGTCGCTGTTCGGCCGCGGCGGATTTCGCTCCGGCCGCGGCGGTGGTGGTGGCGGTGGATATCTCGCGCAGGGCCAGGATCGGCACGCACGTGTGCTGATCGATCTCGAAGATGCGTATAACGGCGCGACGCGCACGATCACGCTGCGCGTTC
>JANLUG010000712.1:0-4290 GCA_031363335.1 Gammaproteobacteria bacterium | reverse complement strand
CGCGGAGGAAGCGGCCGAGATCATCGAGCGCATCCGTACCGACGAAGAGATCCACGTACGATCGCTGCGCCTGTATCTCGGCGAGCTGCGCGCCGTGACCTTGAAGACCGTCGACGGCGGTGAGATTTGCGGTGCAGTGGTGATCGATCGATTCTGGAACGGATTGATCAACTGGGCGACGGTGGAGCAACCGCGGATCGCGGCGATGCAGCAGTACGAGTTGATCAAGGCACGCATTCTGAACCACCCGCAAGGCGCGCGAATCCTGCGCGAGTTCGATGCGATTTCGGATCTGAATCCGGCGGTGGCCGCTGCCGGCTAACGGTTTCGAGAAGCGGCGCTACGCCTTTGCCGGCTTGCGATCGGGATAGCTGACACCCATCCCGGCGCGGGCGTCGCTGTTCACGCCGTAAGTCGCAATCGGATAGCGCAAGCCGTTGCGCGACAGCGCCTCGAGACCGGCGATCACCTTCGGCAGGAATGACGGCGGCAGGGCCATCAGCAGTTCGTCTTCCATCACGCCGCCGTAGCGGCGTTCGGCGAAGCACGGGATCGACAGGCTCGGCTCGCCGGTGGCAAGCGCGCGGCCCCACGAGTCCGCGCACGCCGATTCGCCGACGCATCCCCAGTTGAGCTTCTTGTAACCACTCCACTGTAAACCGTTGATAAATAGAATCATCTGAGCCGGTGTTGCATAGATCATGCAGATGTCCGGCGGGTTGAGGCGGCCTGCCGCCAACGGGCTCACCGCCATCGCTTCGTAACGTCCGAACGGCACCACGTCCATCGCGTACTGGTGCGCGCTGGATTCTTCGCGCGTTTCGAACCACACGCCGGCCATGTTCTTGCCCGACAGCCACTCGTCGCTGCGCGCACTCAAACCGATCACCGTCGAACACTGCGCGCCGACGAGATCTTCGACCGTGATTCCCACCGTCCAACCGTTGCGCGACGCCTGGCCGACGATCTGATCGGTGGTGTGTACGGCGTTGGGGCGGCGGATCTTCGGAATCGCTTCCATGTCGGCGCGCCGCTCAAACAACTTCATGCCGATCGGCGTCGTGCGCAGGCGCAGCAACCGGTTGAGATCGTCGACGATATCGCCCCATGCGAAGTGAGTCTGATCGGTGGCGATGACTGAGCTGGCCATGGTGCAGTACCGGGCGACGGGTGAGGTTCGACCTTAACGCAGTGCCCCGGCGCGGTCACGCTGTCAGCGGGGTCTCGCGCGAGAGGGGCCGCTGACGCGTTGCAGGAATCGTTCGATCGCATCCACCAGCAGTTCGGGTGCATCGAAATGCACCATATGTCCGGCGTTTGCGATGCTGACGTGCGCGACGTTGCGAAAGCAGCGCAACCGGTCCGCGAGATCGCCTTCGGCGAAGCGGCCGTCCCAGCCGTCGATCGGCATCTGCGCGGTCCAGTATTCGTGCGCCAGATCGGCGGTAACGACCAGCGTCGCGCATTGCACCTGGCGCCAGCGCTCGCGGTTGAGCGCGGGATCGGTCGACAACCAGATCTGCGCTACGCGCTGATCGAACTTCCAGTAACGGTTGCCGTCGGCGGCGATTGCGGTGCCGTGATCGGCGAGCCACAGCGCGCGCTGCGCAGTAAGCCGTGGGTTGTTTGCTCGCAGCCGCTCCGCGGCGAACTCGACGCTGGGCAATGGGCGCGCATGCTCCGGCAGCTGCATCGTCGCGAGCAACTGCTGGCGTTGCGCGAGCAGCCGCGTATCCGCGTCGACCTCGTGCGGCCGGTCCGGCGGCCCGAGTCCTTCGACGACGACCAGCGCGCGCACCTGTTCGGGGAACATCGCCGCGTGGTGCGCGGCAATCTGTCCGCCGAGGCTGTGACCGACCACGACCGGATTGTCGAGCGCGAGCGCGTCGATGACGCGGTGCAGGTCGTAGATGAACGGCCAGATCGAATAGTGATTCGAGTTGTCGCTGTCGCTGTGACCGCGCAGTTCCGGCATTACCACATACCAGCGATCGGCGAGCGGCTCCGCAATGACGAGCAGGCTGGCCGCCACATCGCGGATGCCGTGCACGAGCACGAGCGGTGGATTGCGTGGGTCGCCGAGCGTCAGCACATTGAGTGCGACGCCCGACGAGCGGACGCTGTGGCGTAAGGGTTCGGTCACCGGTTGGACGTGTCGGTCGCCTGTGCGGCCGTGGCGATCCGTCAGCGCTTGACCTTCTGCGGCTTGACTTGCTGTGGCTTGACCTGCAGCGGTTTGAACTGCGGCGGCCGGCGTTCCATAAACGATTGCACGCCTTCACGGAAGTCGTCGCGCTTCAGGCTCTCGGCCATCAGCTTGTTCGTGTCGTGCATCGCTTCGCCGAGCGGCATGTTGAGGTGCCGGTAAACCTGCTGCTTCATCACCATCAGCGACATCGGTGCGGCGCTGGCGGCGAGCTGCTTGATATAACCCGACGCTTCGGTCGCCGCAGTGCCCGTCTCGCACAGACGCTCCGCCAGACCGAGTTGTTGCGCTTCGATGCCGTCGAATTTGCGCGCGCTCCACAACAGATCGAGCGCCCGTCCCGGGCCGATCAGTCGCGGCAACAACCAGCTCGCACCGTGTTCGGCGACGAGGCCGCGCTGCGAGAACGCCGTGGTGAACTTGGCTGTCTTCTCCACGAAACGCATGTCGCACAGCAGCGCAAAGCAGAAGCCGAGACCGGCGCAGGCGCCGTTGATTGCGGCGATGAGCGGCTTACGGATCGATAGCAGATACGCATACGTCACCTGGAAGTCTTCACCCATTTCCGGATCGCCCGGATTCGCTGCGAGCGAGCTCAGATCGTCTTCGGTGCTGCCGCTGCCGGACGACATGCTGTTTAGTGCGTTCATGTCCATTCCGGCGCAGAACCCGCGACCAGCACCGGTGAGCACGATGCCGACGACTTTCTCGTCCGCTTCGGCTTGCCCGAGGGCATGACGGATCTCCGCCAGCATGCGCGCGGTGAATGCGTTCAGGTTGTCGGGTCGATTCATCGTGATCGTCGCGACGGGCGCATCGACCGCATAGAGAATGTGTTGATACATGGACGTGTCTCCTCGGATGTGGTCGCAGCGTAGCCAATTCCCGGACGGCGGGCGAGTTGTCGTAACATCGCCGCCGTCTCCTGTGGGTTAGACATCCGGATGAGTCGTGGGCTGATCGGTTTTCTCGGGTTTCTGGCGGTAATACTGCTGGGTTTGGGTGTGGTCGGGTACGTGCTGGGGCCGAACGTCCTTGCGTTCGTGTTTCATGCGGAGCGGCGCACCGAGCCGGTGGTGATCGTCAATCTGCTCGACTTCGTCGATGCGGAGCACGCCGAAACGTATCGGCAGCAGTTCGAACGCCCGGCGGCGGCGTTGACAGGCGCGCTGGGCGGCCGCGAAGTGTGGAAAGCGAGCGCCAATGGCGTGATACGGGGCGGCGTGCTCGACGGCTGGTCGTCGCTGCAACTGGTCGGCTATCCGTCGCGCGCGACCTTCATTGAACTCGTTACGAGCAGCGATTATCGCGCGCTGCTGGATGCGCGCCGCGACGCGATGAAACGCAGCGCAGTGCTGGCGGCCACTCCGGTGTCCGACTTCGATCTGCAGGGTACGCGCGCGCAAGCGGTTCGTTTCCTTGCCGGCGCGCACGACGACTCGATCGATACGTACGACGCCAAATGGCTGGGCGAAGACGAGCAGGTGCTGCTACGTCATGGCGGCCAGCTGATCTGGCGCGCCCGCTTGAATCCGTTAGTTGCCGAGCCTGAGCAGAATTTCGGTGAGATGCTGGTATACGGTTTTGCCGACGCCGCGCACCGGGACGACTGGGCGAGCGACGCTGAGCGCGAGACGCTGCAGACGCTGCAGAGGCGTCTGTTCCGGCGTGACGTGATCGTGCTGTCCGATACCCAGGTCGAACCGGACCCGTTGCCGATCGCGCCGCATAACGACGCTGCCACGGGCCAATCCGACGTAGATGCGGCGCCGGATGTATCTCAGAACGAGCCGTAAGCGAAAATCCGGACGGTACGGAATTCGTCGAATTCGTTCAGATTCGGCAGCGTCTGCGCATCGATCTGCGTGATCTGTCGGAAGCCCGGCAGCGGAATCTCCGAGACGCGCGAGTCGGCCACAACGATGGCTGTCGCGATGCGCTGCAGATGATCGAGCAACGGCAGATTGGTGCGGTCGTACAGCACGTCGGCCATCAGCACCAGATCGAAGCGATCGGCCTCGTCGACCGCGGCGCAGACGCGCCGGCCGCGCACCCAATGCGGATTGCGGTAGAGCAGTTGTGCG
>JANLUG010000638.1:0-3184 GCA_031363335.1 Gammaproteobacteria bacterium | reverse complement strand
TCCCCGCTACGTACCGCGTACTATTCCACGGTCCCGGGAGCTGCGCGTCAGCCAGGCTAAGGGGCGGGGAGTCTCACCGGGGGAAAGCCACGCATGACGGCGCCATCGTCGGATCAGGAGCTGCGGCAACGCGTGCAGCAGCTCGAAGGCAACTACGCGCGTGTACGCGGCGAGCTTTCGGCCGCGAGCGAGCGCGAGGCGGCGCTGGCGCGCATCGCGCAGCGCATCAACGAGCATCCCCACGACATCGACGGCACGTTGCTGGCGATCGCCGAAGCGACACTGAAGCAGCTCGATGCCGATGGCGCGCGAGTGTGGCTTCGCGATGGCGAGCAGTTCAGGCCGACGACCGGCGCGATACGGGAAATCCCGGAAGCGTTCGTCCATCTCAACACGGCAGTGCCGGCATCGAGTGAAACACCGGTGACACGGTGTGCGCGCGAGCGTCGCACCATCGCGGTCGCCGATTTGCTGGAACTGGTGCCGCATGGTGCCACCCGAGATGCATACGCCGCCGCCGGCATTCGCTCCACGATGGCCGCGCCGCTCGGCCGCGCCGATCCGATCGCGGGTTCGCTCGCCGTCGTGCGCGCCCAAGTGCGTCCGTTCAGCATGGCCGAAATGGCCACGCTCGAAGCCTTCGCCGCCCAGGCCGCGATCGCGATCGAAACGGCGCGCGCTCAGCAAACGCTTGCGGAGCGCAATCACGCACTCGAGGAAAGCCTCGAACGCGAAACCGCCACCGCGGAAATTCTCGACGTCATCAGCCGTTCGCCGTCGAACCTGCAGGCGGCACTGGACGCGGTGGTGCTGAAGGCGGCGCAGCTGCTCGACTCCGACATCGCGCTCGTTAGCCGCTTGGCGAGCGACGGGACGGAGCACTACGTGGCGGGGCATGCGACCGGCAACCTGGCCGCGGAGTTTGCACGTCCAACGATGCCTCAGCCGGTGCCGGCGAATGCCGGATCGCAGGAGGCGCTCGCGATTGCGAGCGGCGGGCGCACGGTGATGCGCCACGGCGGTCCTGACAACATCCGTGACGACGCGCCGCAGCTGGCCGATGCATGGCAAGCGCGCGGTATGAACTCCTCGATTCGAACGCCGTTGATCACCACTGCCGGCCTCTTCGGCCATCTGATCGTCACGCGACGTTCGCCCGAGCCTTACACCGCTGCGCAAATCCGTCTGTTCGAAACCTTCGCCGCGCAAGCCGTCATCGCCATCGAAAACGCACGGCTGTTCGAGGAACTGCAGCAGAGCAACGTGGACCTCGGCGCCTCCGTCGAACGCGAAGCCGCGCTCGCGCGCATCTCGCAGCGCATCAACGAGCAGCCGCTCGATGTCGACGGCACGTTGCTCGCGATTGCCGAGGTTGCACGCTCGCTGACCGACAGCGACGGCTCACGCGTGTGCCTCATCGACGGCGAGGACGTCGTCGGCCATCAGATGAGCAGCCGGATTGCCGAACTCGGCGAGTTCTATGCGCGCCGCTTTCTGGTTCGTGTGGCGTTAAAAGACGGACCAGGGATCCACGCGCTGTCCATACGTGAACGGCGTACCGTCGCGCTGACCGACGGTAACCCAGAAGCAATCTGGCACACGATTGCGCCCGACGATGCGTATCGACGCAACCTGCGCTCGATGATGGCCGCGCCGATCACGCGCGAAGGCGTCGTGCTCGGCTCGCTGTTCGTCGTGCGCACGGAGGTGCGTGCGTACACCACCAGCGAAATCGCGTCCCTCGAAGCCTTCGCGAGCCAAGCAGCCACCGCGATCGAAACCGCGCGCGCGCAGCGGGAACTCGCGGAACGCAATCGCGAAGTGACGGATGCGCTCGAGACGCAAACTGTGATGGCCGACGTGCTTCAGATCATCGCGGCGTCGCCGGCCGATCTCGATGCGGTGCTGCCGTCCCTCGCCGGCGCGGCCGAGCGACTCTGTCAGGCGGAAGGGGCCGTCGTCGCACACGTCTCCGGGGAAACGGTTCGCGTCTGGGTGAAGGGGGTCGGCGACACCGCGATGCCTGCATCCGGCCGCGGCCGTGGAGTACCCGGCGTCCGAGCGGTCGCGACGAACGCTCCGGTGCGGTTTGCCGGCCCGATCGACTCCTGGGCGGATGACTATCCGGACAGTGCTGCGATGGCGCGAGCGGCCGGACAGTCGGAGGGCGCTGCGCTGGCCGTTCCCTTGCGCAGCGACACGGGTGCGGTCGGAACGATTGTTGTGACGCGTCGCAACGGGATCCCGTTTACCGACCGGCATGTCGCGATCCTCGAAACGTTCGCCAGCCAGGCACTCATCGCCATCGAGAACGCGCGTCTGTTCAACGAACTGCAAGCGCGCAACCAGGAGATAACGGAAGCGTTGAGGCGCGAAGAAGCCGGCAGCGAAATCCTGCAGCAGATCAGCAGCGCGCCTGAGGCACTCGATGTCACGCTGCAGGCGATTGCGGAAGCGGCGCGACGATTGACTGGAACGAGTGCGCTGCTGTCGCTCATCGAAGGCGAGCGCAGGGTTCTTCGCGGCGTGGCCGCGATGGCAGGCGATTTGATCGACGCCCAGGTTGGGATGCAGATGCCGCTGTCCGAACGCTTCCTGCGCAGCGCTCGGACTCGGCAGCCTCTCGTCTGGAGGTGGGAAGATGAAGTCGCATCGGAATACGAGCGCGAGCGAACGGTGGCCGCAATCTCGAGAGGCGTCCGTGCCAGCGCCATCGTCCCGATTCTGCGCGGCGATTTGGTGCTCGGTTTCCTTGGCGTCCATAACTCGACGGGCGATGCGATCGCGCCGGCCGCCGTCACGCTGCTGCAATCCTTCGCCGACCAGGCCGCCATCGCGATCGAGAACGCGCGCCTCATCCGCGAACTGCGCGACAGCAATCGCGAAGTGACGGAAGCCCTCGACGTGCAGAAAGCGATGGCCGATCTGCTGAACGTGATCGCGGGATCGGCGACCGATGCGCGCCCGGTGCTGGAATCGATCATGGCAACCGGCGTTCGCCTGTGTGTCGCCGACGGCGCGGGGGCGTTGCTGGTCACCGATGGCAGGCTCGTCTGGACAGCGATCTACGGTTCGGTGGTGGCCGGCCCGCTCGTTCGGGACGGAGCGACCCTCGACATCGACCCGCGATCGGTTTCCGGACGGGCGGTCCTGGAGCGGCGAACGATTTTCTCCGACAACGTGG
>JANLUG010000636.1:0-2674 GCA_031363335.1 Gammaproteobacteria bacterium | reverse complement strand
CCGTGCCGGTTGTCGCGTGCAGCAGTGCGACGAATGCAACGAGTGGAACGGGCGCTTTCATGCGGGGAGTCTAAACGGTATACGATTCGCCGGCATTCCTCTCGGGCGTTCGCGCCGCGGCTGTTCAATGAAACCAAAGCTGAGTAGCATCCAAGCGTCATGCCGAAGCCAGCCACCACGCCGAAATCGCAATCCGCCCAGTCACCGTCGCCCTCGATGGCCACTACCATCGAGATCACCAAGGACTACCTGCACTTCTCCGCGGCGCACTTCACGATCTTCTCAGCGACCGAACGCGAGAACCTGCACGGCCACAACTTCGACGTCAGCTGTTCGCTCGATACCACCGTTGGTCCGAATGGCCTCGCATTCGACTACAACGTCGTCAAGGATCGATTGATGGCGTTATGCGATGAACTGGACGAACGCGTGTTGCTGCCGGCCCAATCGCCACATCTGACGTTCACCAAGGACGCGAACTATCTGATCGTTTGCTTCGCGGACGAACGCATTCCGTTCCTCGAGCGCGATGCGCTGCTGCTGCCCATTCGTAATGCCACCGTCGAGGAATTCGCTCGATGGTTCGCGATCCGCCTCGGTGCCGATGCCGAACTGCGCCGGCAACCGATCGAATCTCTCAACGTACGCGTTTCCTCCGGCCCCGGTCAGTGGGCCTCCTGCCGCTGGAGTCGCCCATGAATCTGTTATTGATCACCGGCGCGAGTGCCGGTATCGGTCTCGCCACCGCACGCCGCTTCGCCGACGGCGGTTACGACGTCGTCAACCTGTCGCGCAGGCGCTGTCCGCTCGCGAAGGTCACGCACATCAACTGCGATCTCGCCACGCCGCGCTTTCTCGACAACATCTCCGGACAACTCGGTCAGTTGCTGAGCGACGCAGAGCGGATCGTGCTGATCCACAACGCCGCGCGCCTCGACAGCGACACGGCGGTCGAAACGCCGAGCAACCGGCTGCGCGAAGTATTCGAAGTGAACCTCGTTGCACCGAACACGCTCAACTACTTCACGCTGCCGTTCATGCATCGCGGCTCGTCCGTGCTGTACGTCGGCTCGACATTGTCGGAAAAGGCAGTACCGCACAGCTTCAGCTATGTCGTCAGCAAACACGCGATGGTCGGCATGATGCGCGCGATGTGCCAGGACCTCGTCGGCCGCGAGATTCACACCGCCTGCATTTGTCCGGGATTTACCGACACCGAGATGTTCCGCGAACACGTGCCTGCGGATTCGCGCGATCAGGTGCGTTCGATGTCTGCGTACGGGCGGTTGATCGCGCCGGAAGAAATCGCCGAGACGTTGCACTGGGCCGCGCACAGCCCGGTCATCAACGGCTCGGTGATTCACGCGAACCTGGGTCAGGTCGAACACTGACCGTACTTCAGGCCGGACGCAGAAACCGCTCGTTGACGCAGTTCTGGATGCGGCCGTCGCGCAGGAACGTCGCGGCCACCGCCGCACTCTTCGCCCGCATGTCGAACACGCTTTCCGGTGTGAAGAACGCCGAGTGCGGCGTCAACACCAGGCGGTGCGCAAGCCACGCTTCATGCGCCGCGAACGCTCGGATCAATGGATGCTCCGGATCGGCCGGCTCCACCGGCAGAACGTCGAGCCCGGCCGCGCGAACCTTGTCGCTGCGCAGCGCGTCGTAGAGCGCGTCGAGGTCGACGGTTTCGCCGCGCGCGGTGTTCACCAGGATCAAACCGGGCTTCGCCGCGGCGAACGCTTTGGCGCCGACGAGCTTGCGGGTCTGGTCCGACAAAGGTACATGCACGCTAACGACATCGCTCTGCCGCATCAGATCTTCGAGCGAGTGCACGCGCCGAACTCCCAACGATAGATCTACGCCGTTGCTGACGTATGGATCGTAGAACACGACATCCATCCCGAATGCCTTCGCGCGCAACGCCGCTGCGGTGCCGATTCGACCGATGCCGACCACGCCGAACGTGCATGCCGACAGACGGCGACCATACGGATTCAACGCGGGCCGCCAGTTGCCGCGCGGATTCGCCCGCAACTCGACCGTGTGGAACTCGATGCCTTTCATCAGCGTCAGCATCAGCGCGATCGCGTGATCGGCTACTTCCATCGTGCCGTAGTCGGGTACGTTGCACACCGGAATGCCGAGTTCACCCCACGCCTTCAGATCGATGTTGTCGAAGCCGACCGCGGGCTTCACGAAGATGCGGCATTTCCCGAGCTTCGCCCGATGCTCGCGGGGAACGTCGAC
Organism: Gammaproteobacteria bacterium; assembly: GCA_031363335.1. GTDB lineage: Bacteria > Pseudomonadota > Gammaproteobacteria > Pseudomonadales > Azotimanducaceae > DATJGR01. The sequence goes on along the minus strand of JANLUG010000636.1, from coordinate 424 downwards.
GCCGGATACAACGGCATCGCAGTTGCGCCACTGTTCATCCGCCACATTCTCGAAGCGGTCGACGAATTCGGCGCGCACGCCGGTACCCACGGCTTCGGTCTCGATACGATGATCATCGGGCCAGCGCATGGTCGGCCACAAAACACGCAAGGTCATCTGCTCCTCTCCTCAGGCTACGATCAGGCTACGATCTCGGACAGTGTGTGTATGGATTCCTCGAGCGCATTCGCGTCGATGCCGCCGATGCGCAAGCGCGTCGCGATCAGGTGCGTCATGCCGAGTTCACGGCGATAGTCGCCGATTCGCGCGAGCACCTGCGCCGGTGTTCCGACGATCCCCAACTCGTCCACCGTTTCAGGCATACGAGCGCGCATCGGTGCGGTCGCTTGCGCGCGCATAGTCGCAACCTGCGCCGCCAGCGCTT
>JANLUG010000616.1:0-2036 GCA_031363335.1 Gammaproteobacteria bacterium | reverse complement strand
GTTGATTCTTGCTTCCATTTCGGCCGCCAGCGCATCACCGCTCGCGTACGCACCTTCCGTCAGCGTGATGAGGCCGCTCGAGATGCCGTCGACGCGCAACGAAAACGTATTGTTGGTGGCATCGAGCGTAAGCGGCGTGGTGAATGCTGATGTCACCGCACCCTGGAAGTAGCCGGCCGCGGCCGGTTGCGGTCCGCTCGGCACATTCAGGAACTGGCCGTTGCCGACAGCCGTGATGCCGTTGATCGTGCCTGCCACATTGAGCCCCGCCACACCGTCGGCCACGCTGAAGCCGAGTGCCGTGGTGGTAGCCGTATCGATCGCAGTCACCGCGGCACTGGACGTTGCTCCGTAGCGCGACGACACAACGGAGAAATGATTGTCGGTCGGGTCGAACGTAACGGTCGCCGAAATGCCGGCCGCCTTCAGCGTAACGTCGGCATTGATCTGCGCTTGCAGTTCCGCCGCCATTGCAGCACCGGTGGTGTACGTCGCGTGCGTGAGCGCAATGGAGCCCGACGTGATTCCGTCGATGGCGACCGTCAACGCGTCGTTCGTGTCGCCGATGGTGATCGGCGCGAACGCACCCGCGCCCAACGCCGTTCCGGCGATCGAGCCATGGGTGGCGAGTTGCGTGACCTGAACCGCGTAGCTGCCGGCGGCCGTCTTGCTGCCAAATCCGGAAAAGTCGATGAGGCTGTCGCTCGCGGTGCTCTGCGATGCGAGCAAACCCTGCACACCGGCGGGATCTTTCACCAGCGCGGCGGTCAATTTCGATTCGTCGAGCGTCAGGTAATACTGGTTGTCCTGGTCGGACGTCACGCCGACATCGACCAACGAGCGCACCGAGCCGCTTCCGACGCCGTTTACCGATGCGAGCAGAATTCGCTGCAGCTGCGCGCGAATGCTCCGCACCGCCGCGTCACCGGTCAGCAGCGAACCCTGCTTCTCATCCGGTTTGTACGCAGTCAATTTTTCCGTGAGCGCACGCACATCGTTGAACGCATCGACGAAGCCCCGCATCTTCTCGGCGATACCGGCAGTGTCCTGCGCAACGGATACCACCGCGGGCGAACCCGCGTTGATCGACAGCAGATTGAACGTCAACCCGTCGACCACGCCGCTGACGGAGTTCGAATCGCGCGTGATCGGAATACCGTCGATCGTGAGCGCCGCGTCTTCGGCCGCCACGGTCTGCGTCATGTTCGTATCCGGCGTGCTCGCCGCCGCGTTGAATGCCAGCGCATTGAGGCCCGGGGTCGTCCCTTCGGTGACATCGATCTGCACGCTGTTCGCAGCTCCAAGCGCGTCCGACGACAACACCAGCCGGTAGCCGCTGCCGTCGTTGACGATATTGGCCGTCACCCCGATGTCCGCCGTATTGATTGCATCCCGAACGCCGGCCAACGAATTGTTGTTGTCGCCGATGACGACGCTCGCGGTCGTCCGATCGGGATTCGGCGTGAACGTATCGTAGACACCCAGATCGGTGAACCTGGTCGTGCCGAAGGTGAGATTCAAAGTGCCGCTGCCGACCGCCGACGTGATGTCGTCGAAGCGATGGCTCGCTATGGTATGTGCACGCGCCAACGCGCTGACTTCGACGGTGTGAACGCCGCCGCGAGCTTTGTTCGTCGCGGTCGCGCTGACCGAAGACGGATCGCTCGACGTCGCGGTGTTGATCAGCAGGCTTGATGCATCGCCAAGAGCCTTGGCCTTCGTTCGCAATGCATCGATGGTGTTCTTCACGGCGCCGAACGCAGATACCTTCGCGTCGATCTCCGCCTTCTTGGCGGTCATCCGCGCGTCAGTCGCATCGCGTTCGGATGAAATGATCTTGTCGATCAGATCCGACGTGAGCAAACCGCTGCCGATACCGAGAGACTGAATCGAAGCCATAGCGTCGTACGTCTGTGTGGTGGAGCGGCAGCGCCGGCATCCGTGCCGACGCTGAACTCCGATGAGTGACTACCCGGCGTCGTCGTCCCTGACTAGATCCGGGTATTGATCAGCCCGCCGCCGGCATCCGCCGGTCG